>JALVDG010000113.1 GCA_027009095.1 Thiotrichaceae bacterium | reverse complement strand
AACGAATGATATGGCTGATTCCTATCAGGGTAATAAATTGATAAGTCAATCGCCTTATTTAGCCTATGCAAAAACTGTCTCAGCACTACACCCTCCCCCCCCTTTAGAAGCCCATATTCACCCATCAAGCACGATTGATGATACTGCCGAAATTTCCGATACAGTAGTGATTGCTGCAAATGTAGTCATTGGAAAACACGTTAAAATAGCACAGGGCGTTATCATTGAGGCGGGCTGTGTTATAGGTGACAATACAAGTATTGGTAAAAATACCATGCTTCATGCTAATGTCACTCTCTACTCAAACACTAAAATATCTCACCATTGTAGGCTTCACTCAGGTGTAGTAATCGGTGCAGATGGCTTTGGTTATGCTCCAAATCAAGGTGAATGGTATAAAATACAACAAATAGGTAATGTTATTTTAGGTGATAATGTCGAGATTGGAGCCAATACAACCATCGACCGTGCCGCACTTGGAAGCACGATTATTGAGAGCGGTGTAAAATTAGATAACCAAATTCAAGTAGGTCATAATGTTATTATCGGTGAGCATACTGCTATTGCAGCCAGTGTCGCTATAGCAGGTAGTACACATATTGGTAAACGCTGCCAAATAGGTGGGGCAAGTGCTATAGCAGGTCACTTAAATATTGCAGATGATGTTATTATTACAGGAATGTCGATGGTGATTCGTTCGATAGAAAAAGCAGGCACTTACTCCTCAGGTATGCCTGTTAAAGATAATCGAACATGGCGAAAAAATATTATCCGCTTCTCTCAGCTGGATAAAATGGTTCAAAAAATACGAGCAATAGAAAAAGCATTAAAGAATATTTCATAAAAATTAGTTTCGATTATGATACAGAGCGAAGCTACTTTCATTAGGGGAAAAGAATGAGTTTAATGAACGTAAAAGAAATTCGACGGTTTCTAGCACATCGCTATCCGATGTTATTAGTCGATCGGGTAACACAATTTGAATCAGGAAAATCATTAACAGCCATCAAGAATGTCACAATCAATGAGCCTTTTTTTAATGGACACTTTCCTGATGAGCCTATTATGCCCGGCGTACTTATTATTGAAGCCATGGCGCAAGCAACAGGCTTATTAGGTTTTAGGACAATGGGTGAAGAGCCACAAGAAGATACTCTCTACATTCTTGTCGGTGTGGATAAAGTAAAATTTGTAAAGCAAGTCGTTCCTGGCGATCAACTTGTATTAACCGCCGAAGTACTACGTCAAAAAGGTAAACTTTGGGTATTTAAAACAGAAGCACATGTCGATGGCAAGTTAGCCGCTAAAGCAGAAATCAAATGTGCCGCAGTGGAGACAGATGATTGATTCACTCCACCGCTATTATTGAGGCTGGAGCAGAGTTAGCAGATGATGTACACGTAGGTGCATACTCTGTTATCGGTAAGCATGTAAAAATAGATGCAGGTTCATGGATAGGACCACACGTTGTTATCCAAGGTCATACGAGTATTGGCAAAGATAATAAAATCTATCAATTTTCATCCATAGGTGAAATTCCCCAAGATAAAAAATATGATAATGAAGCAACACAACTGATTATTGGTGATCGCAATGTCATCCGAGAATGTTGTACCTTCAATACAGGAACAACGCAAGACCTAGGTAAGACAATCCTAGGTGATGATAATTGGATCATGGCGTATGTGCATTTAGCGCACGATTGTGTTGTCGGGAATAACACCATTTTTGCTAATAATGCAACCTTGGCAGGTCATGTTACGATCGAAAATGATGTGATTTTAGGTGGTTTTACCTTAGTACATCAATTTTGTCATATAGGAGAGCATGCTTTCACGGGAATGGGGGCAGCAATAACAAAAGATTTATTGCCTTATATGGTAGCAGCAGGTACTCCAACGACCTTGAGTGGCGTAAATAAAGAAGGTTTACGAAGAAAAGGCTTTGATGATGAAGCCCGATATCGTATTAATGATGCCCATAAAATTATTTACAGAAAAAAGCTCACACTAAATGATGCACTAAAAGAAGTGGTTAATAAGTACGGAAACTACCCTGATGTTATGCTAATGGTTGATTTTTGTTCTAAATCTAAACGTGGAATCCTGCGTTAAACATGATGCGTATAGCAATTGTTGTGGGAGAAGCTTCAGGCGATATTCTAGGAAGTAGGCTAATAAAGGCATTGCAGCAACAACATCCTAATATTCAATTTGAAGGTGTTGCGGGAGCAGAGATGGTTGCAGCAGGATGCGAACCGCTTTACCCAATGGAAAAATTAGCCGTTATGGGGTTTAGCGAAGTGCTGCCTCGTTTGCGTGAATTACTAAAAATGCGCAAAGATCTTGTTACACGCTGGCAAGAAAACCCACCTGATTTATTTGTTGGTATTGACGCGCCAGACTTTAATCTCAAGCTCGAAGCCTTATTGCATCAGCATAATATTCCTACGGTACACTATGTTAGCCCATCTGTTTGGGCATGGCGTGAAAATAGAGTAAAAAAGATAAAAGGGAATATTGACTTAATGCTAACCCTTTTTCCTTTTGAAGTTGATTTTTATAAACGACACCAAATACCTGCCACCTTTGTAGGTCATCCTTTAGCAGATGAAATCCCACTACACTCAGATAAACAAACACTTAGAAAAAAACTAGGTTTAAATTCAAACGCTCATATTCTTGCTGTCTTGCCTGGCAGTAGAACAGGTGAAATTAAGCGTATAGCACCAGATTTTTTAAGAGGCTTGATACTTTTACACAAGAAATATCCAGACTGGCAGTTTGTAACCCCCCTCATTAATAAAGATATATACAAGCAGTTTGAGACTCTGAAACAAGATATAGCACCTAAAATCCCTATTGTTTTTATTGATGGACAGTCCAGAAGTGTTCTAGCAGCGGCAGATCAAATATTAATGGCATCAGGTACTGCCGTTTTAGAAGGTATGTTAATCAATCGCCCTATGGTTGCAGCCTATCGTGTATCGGCTCTCACCGCCTTTATTATTCGTCGCTTTAATATGCTAAAGACAAAGTATTTTACACTAGCAAATAATCTTTGTGATGAGATGTTAGTACCTGAGCTTATTCAAGAAGATCTAACTGCTGAAAATATACTGGAAGAGATCGAAAAACAATTTCTACAAAATAAAAAGCAACGGGACTACGAAAAACAACGGTTTCATGATATGCATCTGCTATTGCGTAAAAATGCCAGTGAGCAGGCAGCTAAAGCAATATTAGCGGTAACTACTCAGCATAATCTGTAACTGATTATACTGAGTAGTTAGCAATTTAAATTATCTCAAGAGGTATGCCAGTTATGATAATTGCAGGTGTAGATGAAGTCGGGCGTGGACCATTAGTTGGTGCGGTGGTTGCTGCAGCGGTGATTTTAGACCCTGATAATCCGATTGAGGGTTTAGCTGACTCTAAAAAACTAAGTGAAAAAAAGCGGGAAGCATTAAATATAGAAATTAAAGAAAAAGCACTAGCTTGGGCTTTAGGTCGTGCAGAAGCAGAAGAAATAGATGAAATCAATGTATTACAAGCAAGTTTATTAGCGATGAAACGGGCAGTAGAAGCCTTATCTATAAAACCAGACCATGTGCAGATAGATGGCAACCGTTGCCTTGATATGGATTGTTCAATGGAGGCTATTATTAAAGGTGATAGTAAAATTGCAGCCATTAGTGCCGCCTCAATTATTGCTAAAGTAGCACGAGACCATGAAATGTTTGCATTAGATAAGCAATATCCCCAGTATGGTTTTGCAGCACATAAAGGATACCCAACCAAAAAACATAAAGAAGCGCTGCAACAGTATGGAGCAATATCGGAACACCGAGTAAGTTTCAAGCCAGTACGAGATATCTTGCTTGATAAATAATCAGGTGTTTTTATAGTATTCCTGAATTCGTGACTTCAATGTGCCGATAACAGGGGATAAGATATTGGTTTAGCACGGGATTTTAAAAA
>JALVDG010000112.1 GCA_027009095.1 Thiotrichaceae bacterium | reverse complement strand
GGTATTTGGAGCTTGTCTTGAGAAAGGAGCGGATTGTCGGTTTATATACCGTTAGTCAGAAGTATTTGCTTGAAAGGGTAATAGATCAGCACTTTTTGAAAGTACTGATAGGTATTGTATAAGAGGTGGGAGGATGTAAGGTTGGCAGTTTAGAAATAGATAAAAGCGTAAGTAAATCAAATATCAATAGATATTTACATGAATGTGTCTTTTCTGCTCTTATAAAGCATCCATAAGATCAATCATAAATTCGGTATCTTCTTGGTCTTGTGCTTCCCAACCAGAAAATCCCATAGAAGATAGCACGTTTGATCCTTTTGGATCATTCTTCATATTGATGAGCAAGTTTTTAATTTTATTATGATATTCTTTTAGACGTGGGCTAGCTAATAAAACGTGGCGAATAATTTGTATTTCACTACTAATGAGTACATTTAAATCATCTTTGATGAGGTTAGATAAGTCATTATATGCATCCTTTAAAAAGAATCCGATATCGGCTTTATTTTGTAGCAACTGCTTAGCAACAAGTACATAACTGCTCATTTCTTGAATATTAGTATTATCTGCATTTAGGTCTGCAGGCTCTAACATCATCATACCCATTAAATGTACATCAGGATCATCTGTTGTCACTATCGTTAAGTTTTCTTGTAAGTCTTCTATTTTGTTTGATCGATAGTTTTTATTGCAGGCGATAATTGTTTCATCTGCTTTGTTTAAAGGAGCAACTAATGCGGTAAATCCTTTTTCTCTTACTAGCATTGAAGCATCGTAAGGATTAGCATAAATAAGATCTATTTTATCCGCAGCAATAGCATCACGTTGTTTATTAAAACTATTATAAAGTTCAAGGTGGATGGGAATATCGGCTTGTAGTTGTAGCCAAGTATTAAAAATATACCAGCCAGCAATATGTTTTGGTGTAAAGTCGGGACTAACGGTTAGCACGTAGGGCATAGTTTATCCTCCTGCTCTTTTTCTAGCATTTTGGCATAGAGGGCGATACATTCATTTACTTTTTTTCTAGAAGGTTTGCGGCGTACAGATGTGTAGCCAATAATTTCATTATTTCGTACATTTGGGATAACGGTTGCTAGTACCCAATAATATGCACCATCTTTGCGTAGATTTTTTACATATCCATGCCACTTTTGACCCTTGTTAATGGTATCCCACAAGTCTTTAAAAGTTGCTGCAGGCATATCGGGATGGCGAAGAATATAATGATTTTGTCCAATGAGTTCTTCTTTAGTATAGCCAGACATACTGACAAAAGACGGGTTACAGTGAGTCAATATGCCTTTTGTATCGGTGCGCGATACAATGAGACGACCATCGGGGTAGGGGACTTCTTTATCAAGAACATTAATATCCTTTGTGGAGCCATCATAATATTGTATTTTCATATAGTTCTCCTTTTAGGATGAGCTTACTGAGAATAGATTATTAGCTTTATTCTCAGGTAAGTTCATTTTTTGTTGTTATTATTTTTAGGTTAATAATATAGCATGATAAAAAATATTAGCATGCATTATATAGGGCAATCGCACTTAAATTAGTGGCTTGCAAAATCAACTACTTACAATTCACATAATTTTAAAATTCGTGAATTATATTTATTCGCAAAATTGCGAACCTTGTAACTTGCTGATTTTAAAATATTCATTAAAGTCAACTAAATTTAAGTGCGATTGCCCTAATGCATTATATAAGATGAGTGACATTGTGCTATAGATTATATAGTGCCTATCGGATACAGCGAGTCAGAAAGCGGCTAGCCACTAGGCGCACTTTGCAGTGAATGGTAATTCCCTTCACAAAAAGTGTAACACCGTGGATGACCGCTTTCTGGTTCGCCCTGCGGGAGCAATATAACGTGGTTGGAGTACTAGAGGATTGCTTTAGATCAATTTTTGGTAATTACTCGGATAGCCCCCTTATTTTGCTCGATTTCTGCGTTAAAAGTGCTCATTTATACGGGTAAACTCCGCCCTTTTGTCTTGAATTCGAACAAAATAGAGCGCAATTTGAGCAGTTACTGGTTATGCTGAGTAGTTACTATTTCTCTTAATTTTTTAATCAGTATTGCTTGGTTTTTATTGGTTGAAGCTATATTTCCAAGGAGTAAATCAAATAAAAGAGGATCTTCCATCTGAAGTAAGTTTACAAAACTTGCTTTTTCACTGTCATCAGCCTGTTCGTAATGTTCTCTAAGATAAGTGCCTAAGACTAGATCAAGCTCTTTAACGCCTCGTCTACATTGCCATTTTAGTTGTGATAGATTTTTCATGAGCTGTTATAAAATTTTTTCATAGTTGGTCTTTAATGGCAAAATATTTTGGAGTACTAGATCTTCCGCTTAATCATCAACTGTTTTATCTTGGCAATAGATTTTGCAGGGTTTAGTCCTTTAGGGCATGCCTCTGTACAGTTCATAATGGTATGGCATCGATAGAGTTTAAATGGGTCTTCTAACTCATCTAAACGCTCACCTGTGGCTTCGTCGCGTGAGTCATTTATCCAGCGGTAGGCATTTAATAAAGCAGCAGGTCCTAGATAGCGGTCGCTATTCCACCAGTAGCTAGGACAACTGGTTGAGCAACAGGCACAGAGTATACATTCGTATAAGCCGTCTAGTTTTTCTCGATCTTCTTTTGACTGTAGACGCTCTTTGTCGGGTGAGATAGGGGCTTCTGTTTGCATCCACGGCTTTACGGAGGCGTATTGAGCATAAAAATTTGTTAAGTCGGAGACTAAATCTTTAATAACGGGTTGATGTGGTAAAGGGTAAATCGTTACATCGCCATCAATTTCAGCAATTGGCTTAGTGCAGGCTAGGGTATTGCCACCATCTATATTCATCGAGCAAGAGCCACAGATACCTTCGCGACAAGAACGGCGAAATGCCACGCTAGAGTCTATTTCATTTTTAATTTTTAATAGGGCATCTAATACCATCGGACCACAATTATCCATATCGACTTCGTAGGTATCGGTAGAGGGGTTTTTTCCTGTTTCGGGGTCGTAGCGGTAAATAATAAATTTCTTTATATTTTTTGCATTGCTGGGCGCATCAAATTGTTTGCCTTTACGAACAATAGAGTTTGCGGGTAACTTAAATTCAGCCATGATGAAACCTCTTAGTAAACACGTTTTTTAGGTGGGATAACGTCACAATCATCTGTTAAGGTAAACATGTGGACAGGGCGATAGTCGAATTTGACCGCCCCTTTTGAGTCAACCCATGCTAAGGTGTGTTTCATCCAGTTATCATCATCACGATCAGGATAATCTTCACGCGCATGTCCACCTCGGCTTTCTTCTCGTTGCAGTGCGCCTGCAATAATTGTTTGTGCCTGTGCTAATAAATTTTCTAACTCTAAGGTTTCCAATAAGTCGGTATTCCACTGCATGCCTCGGTCATTTATGCCGACATCCTCAAAACTGGTAAAAATTTCCTGCATTTTCTCTAGCCCTTCTCGCATGGTCTCGCCTGTGCGGAAAACAGCTGCATATTTTTGCATAGTGCGTTGCATGTTTTCACGAATACTGGCGGTGGAAAGCTTACCTGATGCATTGCGGGTCTTATCAAAGCGGTTAAGTAGATGCTCGAATGTACCATCTTTAAGGGGTAGATGCGGTGTATTCGGTTCGATTAATTCGGCGGCACGAATTGCAGAGGCACGTCCAAAGACAATAATATCTAATAAAGAGTTTGATCCTAAACGGTTAGCGCCATGCACCGAAACACAAGCTGCTTCCCCAATCGCCATTAAGCCTTTGACCGTCGCATCGGGATTGTCACCGTCTAAAGTCACTACTTCGCCATAATGATTAGTAGGGATGCCGCCCATATTGTAATGTACGGTAGGAAGCACGGGGATAGGGTCTTTTGTGACATCAACTCCTGCAAAAATACGTGCACTTTCAGCAATGCCAGGGAGACGTTCGTTGATAATATCCAGTCCTAAGTGCTGTAAATTAAGGTGGATATGATCTTTTTCTGGGCCAACACCAC
>JALVDG010000111.1 GCA_027009095.1 Thiotrichaceae bacterium | reverse complement strand
TATCGGGCTGAGTTATCAGGGTGGGGATAATAATAAAAGGAAATGAAATAACTAATGCCCAGCAAATGACCTGCCATCCGCCGAGTTCTTGAGATAAGCTTCCACCAACCGCATAGCCTAAAGCGCCAAGGATACTTCCAGCTATCAATAATAAATCACCTATTTGGACACTAAGATTGCCTTGCAGTAGCGCGTAACTTGCTACTAATGTAGCCCCAATAATACTGAGCAGCCAGAAAGCAAAGGAGGGGCGCTCTCCAGAAATAAAACGTGCGATAACAGCTGTCATTAAGGGGATAAGGGCAATAACAACCCCTGCATGAGATGCGTGTACAGTTTGCATTGCCCATGAGGTTAGTACAGGAAAGCCAATAACAACTCCCATAGTGGTAATCGTGAGAAGTTTGAGTTGTTGTTTGTTAGGAATAGCTTGCTTGAATATTAGCAAGATAACAGCGGCAAACAATGCGGCAATAGATGCTCGTCCTAAACCAATAAAAATAGGGTCAAAATAAGGAGCAATATAGCGAGTAGCAGGTAAGGTGAGGCTGAAGATTGTAATGCCTATAAACCCTAGAAATATTCCTTTTGTTTCTGTTTTCATTTCAATCTTCTCGTTTCTTACTTGCATATCAGTTTATATTTCTTCAATATAACAATACAGATTCAATAAATATAATTTGATACAGTACAGTTGTGTTTTTTTATAACTGTATCTTTTTTTGTAGAGGTAGCTGTATGTTAAAACGCTATGAGCAGGTGGCTGATTATATTGGTGATCAGATTTTGTCTGGTTTGCTAAAAGCAGGTGAGCGAGTGCTGTCGGTGCGACAGTGTGCGAGTGAGTTGGGAATGAGTATATCTACCGTTATTCGTGGCTATGAATTACTGCAAGATAGAATGTTGATTGAATCTCGTCCACAGTCTGGATTTTATGTACGGCAACAACTAAATTTGCCACAAAAACCAGAGACAACAAGCCCTGAACAGCGTCCCGTTGAAGTCAATATGGGGAAGTTAGCGGTACAAATCTTACAAGATAGCCGTGATAGAAAAATTATACAGTTAGCTGCAGCACTGCCTAAAATTGATTTTCCTGCCATTGCGCAACTCAATCGTATTACTGCTCAGGTCGCTCGCGAGCAATCAAGAGCCAATCAAATTATTAGTATTGATAATGTGGCAGACTATGAGTCTCCACCGGGTAATAAAGCATTGCGGAGAAAAATCGCACAGCGTTTATTAAATGCAGGGGTATCCGTGCATCCTGATGAAATAGTGATTACCTTGGGGTGTCAGGAAGCCTTGGTGTTGAGTTTAAATGCAGTAACAAAACCTGGGGATACCGTCGCAGTAGAGTCCCCCAATTATTATGGTATGTTGCAAGCGATTGAAACATTAGGGCTTAAAGCATTAGAGATACCAACGGATGCTGAGACAGGCATCAGTTTAAATGCCTTATCGCTGGCATTGCGAGAGTGGCCCGTGACGGCTTGCGTATTAGCGACAAATTATAGTAATCCATTAGGTTCATGTATTCCTGATGACTGTAAAATAAAGTTGGCTAATATGTTGGAAAAGGCTGGTGTTGCTTTGATCGAGGATGATATTAATGCCGAACTGACTTATGAAAGTCACCGTCCTAAGGCGATAAAGTCTTATGATCAAACAGGGAATATACTGCTTTGCTCATCATTATCGAAAACCTTGTCGCCAGGTTTGCGGATTGGCTGGGTCGTACCAGGTCGTTGGCTAGAGAAAGTACAGCATCTAAAACTATGCAATAGTGGTGCAAATGCAACGATTACAACATTGATTACTGCTCGTTATTTGGAGTCAGGAACGTATGAGCGTCATTTAAAGCAAGTGAGGAAGCACTATAAGCAACAACGAGACTATGTTTTACAGCTAATATCTCGCCATTTTCCCAGTGATATTCGTGTTACTCATCCACAAGGTGGTTTTATTCTTTGGATTCGCTTACCAAAAGGAGTGGATAGCATGGACTTGTATGAGCGTGCGATGACAGAAAATATTGCTATTGCACCAGGTTGTTTATTTTCCGTGACTCAGCAGTATACAAATTTTATTAGGATAAATTATGGTCAAGAAAGTCCGCAGAATTTAGAAAAAGCAGCTATATTGTTAGGGCGTTTAATGCGTGAATTAATGTAACTACTCAGCTTGCATTCTATTTTGCCTTGAATTCGAGCAAAATAGAGCGCAATCTAAGCAGTTACTTATTTTGTTTAAAACTCATCAAAGCGTGCGCGTTTTTCGCGGAAAAATTTTAATACCCAGCTATAAAATGGCCAGATAATAAGGCTAGATAGTAAAGGCAACCAATAACGCCAAGTGGCGGGATTATTTCCTGTTGCAGCCATTATCCATAAATTAAGTAGAAGGTAGGTACCTAAAACTAAAATGATTAAAGCGTATTGATGCCAGAGTATATTCTTTGAAATTCGTGGTAATAATCGTATTGACATAAAAACAACGATGGTCATTGTAAAGGCATGCTGTCCAAGAATTGAGCCAAAAATTATGTCGATAAATAGTCCCGCGAACCACGCCATAAAAAGGCTAACTTTATTGGGAAGAATTAAAGTCCAGTAGATAAAAGTAAGTGCTATCCACTCAGGTCGCCATAATAGTAGCTTGTCTGGGAGGGGCATTAATAAAAGTAAAAATGCAAGAATAACCGAAACGAATATTGCTCCAGGAAAACGTAAAGATGTACTATTCATGAGTGTATACCGATACTTTTAGGTAGCATAGCTGATTATAATGAATTAGGTTAATAATAAACATAGGATCAGCGATTCGTTTTTTCTTTGCTTGTTTTTTTTACGGGGAGAGTATTATTTAGTTTGTTTTTTAGCTTGTTTTTGTTCTTTTTTAACTGGCTTTGGGGGCTAATATCTTTTGTTATTGCTGCTTTCTTTGCCTGCCAAATAGCAAGCACTTCACGAGTTGTTGTAAAATCAGTAAGAGTTCGTGCCATTACTTTCATAAAGGAATCACCAGAGTTGTAAGCAATGCTGCTTACAACGGCAACAGGGTAGTCAGCAGGGTAGAGTTGCCCTAAGCCAGAGCTGACGTAAATATCCCCTTCTTTTATATCAACATTAGTTTCTATATTTTTTAACTCAAGTAAGTTAGTTTTACCTGTTCCAACGGCTAAAGCACCTGATTTAGTGCGCTTATTACGGACATGGATAGCGTGATCTGTGTCGGTAATTTGCATAATTTCAGCAGTATTGGGTGCGATGCTATCAACTTGTCCATATATGTTTTTTCCAGCGATAATAGCTTGACCAGAGTAGATATTGTCATTCGCGCCGCGATTAATACTGACCCTTCGTCTAAAAATATTCCCTGAAACTGATAATATCTCGGCTAATATAAAATGCTCTTTAACATTGCTGATAGCATTGAGTTGCTCACGTAACAGTCTATTTTCACTGGCTATGGAGTGATATTTTTGATTTCTTGCGGCATAGATATTTAAAGTTGTACGGAGTTGTCTATTTTCATCTGCCATTTTTTTATGATCAGTGAAGTAGTCCCCTAAATAACTCGAAACTCTAAAGGGAACGTCTACGGCATATCGAAAGGGGTACGCAAGCATGGTTAGGGCTGTACGTACAGGTTGTAACATGGTACCTCTATAATCAATTGCCATAACGACGAAAGACAAGGCTACTAATAGTAAGAATTTAAGTAGCAATGATCTCTGTGAATTGTTATCGATAATATTGTTCATAAAAAAGAGCTTGCTAATAAATGCCGATAGAAATATTGTTAGATGAGAAACTTTAAAGGCAACCGTTAAGGAAAAAATGTTTATTTTTACCTATTGGTCTTTGTTAATAAAAGTTTCTAATGGCTTGTTGTTATAATTATGGAAAAATACTTTAGAGGAATGTATATAGGGTATTTCGACACGCTAACTTTTGCTTGTCCTGGCTTGAACTACCTAAAATCGTTGTATAGAGGTACTATATCTGTTGAGAATTATAGGTTTTTCTAAAGCTTGAACTAAGTTTTTGGATTACTCAATC
>JALVDG010000110.1 GCA_027009095.1 Thiotrichaceae bacterium | reverse complement strand
AATGGGCAGTGAAAAAACTCGCTCCGTAAACTCCGCTCAAACACTTTCACTGCTGATCCATTCTCTCGGGCAAATGCTCGGCGCGGTTAGAATGGGATTTTTAGCTTTGCCTCGCTATCGCATCGGGCGGAGGGAAAAATATGCAATATTTTTCTTAATTGCGTTACATCAGTTTAAAGGTAAAAGAACTTCTGTGATTAATTCCGCAGGATCAGTTGTTTGAGGGTCATTTAAGTAAAATTCCATACCGACAGGAGATTTCTTTGTTTTGATTTTTTTGGCTCGGCTATACATTATGGCAGCAGCCCAAGCATTGTTTAGGTAAGTATATTTTCCCGTATGTACTACTTTAATGGCTTGTTCGGTTTTAGTGCTTCCTTTTATAAAAGGAGGGTTAACATCTATGTCCATATTTGTTGGAATAACTGATATGAAATGAGTGTGTTGATTTTTTAGATTAAATTCAGTGTAAATAGCAAAGGGATTGCCATCAATAGATAATTTATTCTCAGCAAAAAAATCACCAAGTTTTTTAAAATCAGTAGGCATAACTGAGCCTATATCTTTAATCGCACAGTTGTTTTTAATTCCGATATATTGTTGTCCTTGTTGCTCAATAATACCTTGGATATTGAGTGTTGAGGAGACTGTGCCAGTTTCAATATAATCTTTTAGCATGTTTAAACCACGTTCGTAGTCCATGCCGATATAGCGTTTCATTTTCTCTGCCATAAAGAACAAGAAAAAAGGCAATTTGCCAAACATATTCCATGTGATTTTAGTTTCATCGCCTTGACTTTCAAGGTCAAAAACAACTTGAGCGATTGATTTAAAAGGGGTGATAAAAGCTAGCTGTATTTCTATTTGTTGGTCGTTAATATTTAATATTTCCATGCTACCAGAGCCAACTATCTTGCCCTCCCAATCATACTTTGCGCCAACCTCTCCCTGCTTATTATTGTAGTTTATTGTTGCATCGGGTTCTGCAATTAGCCACGGAGACCAATATGGCCACTGGGTAAAATCAGTCAGTAATGTACGAACTTGCTCTATAGGAGCGGCAATATTAATTGAGCGTGCTACATGAAATTTTGACATGGGGAAATCCTCTTATTTTTTATATTTATGACACTAAATTTTCACCTTTAAGGTGTTTTTGCATCGCAACCTCAAGCTGCTTTTGTTGTTCAATATCGTCAAGTAGTTGTTGATTTTTTAGTGTGATATGGAATATATCCTCTACCTGCTCGCCGAGTGTGCTGATTCTGGCGCTGTGAACGTGTATGCCTTGCTTATGGAAGACCTGACTAATACGACTTAGTAGACCAGGGGAGTCTGCCGTTGTGATGGTGATAATGGTCTTTTGTTTTTTGATATTTTGAGCAAAGCGAATACGGGTTGGCGTATTAAAGTATTTTAGTTGTCTTGGTGTGCGATAGTACTGAGTGTTGAGTGTAAATTCAGGATCATCTAATGTTTTTCTAACGGCTTTGACGATAAGCGCCATGTCATCGGCATCGCTAATGGGTTTGCCGTCGGTGTTGAGTAGGTGTAATGTATCTAAAGCGTAACGATCATCAGTGGTTGAGTGGATTCTGGCTGCCACAATACTCAAGCGTAATTGTTCGATGGCGGAGCTAATGCGTACAAAAAAATCTTCACGATTTTTTGCATAAATAAGTAATAAGGTACTACTGTTGTTATTGCTGTCTTGCTGTATCGAAATAACGGTTTGATTACTTTTTGGGATAATGCATCTAGCATGCCATAGCAACATATCAATAGGAGTCTGCAAGATATAGTCATCATTAAGACGATCCCAAAAGGCGTGGCAATCCGTATCGCTAATATTAAAGCGTGATAATTGTTGTAGGGTTGATTCTTTTTTCTCTTTGAGTATTTCTTCTGTTGTGACGGTAGCAGAGCCATTGCTGAGCAAGTGACGGCGTGTATTGCTATACAGGTCCTTTAATAAGGTGTGTCGCCAGCTATTTAATAGGGTGGGGTTTGTGCCGCTAATATCACAAACTGTTAGTAGGTAGAGATAATCTAAGCGAACAGGAATTGACACGATATCAGCAAACTTAGTAATCACATCAATATCGCTGATATCTTTACGCTGTGCGGTTGAGCTCATCTCTAAATGCTGTGCGACAAGCCAGCTAACAGTATGAGAAGCATAAGTGCTCATGCCATGAGAGAGGCAAAATTCTAAAGCATCCACCGCTCCTTTTTCGGAGTGAGAGCCACCACGTCCTTTGGCAATATCATGAAAAAGGGCGGCAAGGTAGAGAATTTGTGGTTTGGGTAAGGTGTTAAATATTTGACTACAAAAAGGTAGTTCTTCTACCCCCTTGCGGGTACTTAAACGACGTACATTACGGATAACTTTTAACGTATGCTCATCGACGGTGTAGGCATGAAATAAATCATACTGCATGCGTCCAACAATATTTGCAAAAGCAGGAATATAAGCGGCTAACACGCCGTAACGATTCATGCGACGTAATACAAAGGTAATGCCTTGAGATTCCGACATAATATTCATAAAGATCTGTTTATGAACATCATTATCCCGAAAATCTTGGTCGATAAGATGTAAATTATCACGAATAGCGCGGATGGTGTTGGGCGACATGCCTTTCATCTTGGGTATTATTTGCAGCATATAAAACGCTTCTAACAAAGCATGTGGATAAGTTTGAAAGAGGTTTTTATCGACAAGGCTTAAATAGCCATCGCGGTTGAGATAGTGTTTATTTATCGGTGTGGCAACCTCGGGCGATTGGCAAATAGCCTCTCGAAGTATGCCGAGTGTGACCTCGGTGATACGTTCTAGTGAGGTAATTGTGAGGTAGTATTGCTGCATGAAATCTTCGATGCATTGGTTATTTTCATCAACCGTAAAGCCAAATTGATGGGCAAGAGGGCGCTGATGATTAAATAACAAACGGTCTTCTTTGCGTCCTGCTAGTTGATGCAATACAAAACGCACTTTCCATAAAAAATCATGCCCATCAATTAAGGTATCTAACTCATCTTGGCTGATAATGTCTTTTTTTACTAAAATACTCAGCGAGTTCGTTCCATACTCGCGTTGAGTCACCCAGCTAATCATTTGAATATCACGCAAACCGCCAGGACCTTCTTTTAGATTTGGCTCGACACGATAGGCTGAGTCACCATAATGTTTATAGCGTTTTTTTTGTTCTTCGATTTTGGCAGCAAAAAATTCATTGCTTGGCCAAAGTGAAGTGGGTTTGATCATTTCTTGGAGTTGATGAAATAGCTCAGCATTACCGCTAAGAAAGCGAGATTCCATTAAATTAGTGATAATCGTTAGGTCTTTTTTAGCCTCCTCGAGACACTCTTCCAGTGTGCGTACACTGTGACCAACCTCTAATCCTAAATCCCATAATACGGTGATAAAATCAGATAAAAGTTCTTGCTCTTCTGTATCTGGCTCTCTGTTTAAGAGTAATAAAAGATCAATATCCGAAGCAGGGTGCATCTCCTTTCGTCCGTATCCACCAACGGCAATTAATGAGGCAATATCTCTTTTATCTAAATGATTTTCACTCCACAACTCAACTAATAGGCTATCAATTAAATTACTGCGTTTGATGAGTATTTGGTTTATATCAACACCTTGGTCGAAGTCTTTTTGTAGTGCTTGGGTATTGTTGATAAGTGCCTGTTTTGGATTCATAAAGATAACTTTGGATGATTGAGTAGGTAAACGGTTTTTCTTCAAGAGGACTTATAAACTGATGTTACGCAATATAGAAAAATATTACCTATTTTTCCCTCCGCCCGATGCGTTAGCGAGGCGGAGCCAAAATTCCCATTCTAACCGCGCCGAGCATTTGCCCGAGAGAATGGATCAGCAGTGAAAGTGTTTGAGCGTAGTTTACGGAGCAAGTTTTTTCACTGCCCATTCTCTCGGGTAAAGCGCAGGAGGAAGCGGTTAGCTGGGTCGCCTTTTCTTTGCTTACTTTCTTTTGGCGACGCAAAAGAAAGTAAGTCGTAGCCCTGTTACGGAATAGAACAAAAGAACCTAAGCTAAAAAG
>JALVDG010000109.1 GCA_027009095.1 Thiotrichaceae bacterium | reverse complement strand
GATCCTGCTTCTAAAAAATCAAACTACTAAAACTTAAGAGATAAAATACAGCCCTTCCCTCTTCTTACCTCTAATTTAATTCTATGTTGAACAACTTTACCCTAGCCATCAATTCAATTTCCTTATCGGAGACAAAACAGGCTGGAATTTCATTAACGATGGTAAGGGCAGATAGCATTCACCCATTAGCTAGCGGCAATAAGCTTTATAAGCTTCAACCTAATATCGACTACATTAAACAGCACGCTTATCAACAAGTACTAAGCTTTGGTGGAGCATTTTCAAATCATATTTATGCACTAGCTTTATACAGCCAATCACTAGGCTTACAAAGTATTGGAATTATTCGAGGAGAGCCAGAGTATGCAAGAAATACTACTTTAAGCGTAGCTGCACGGTCAGGAATGAAATTGGTTTTTGTCGATAGAGCTACCTATCGTTTACGACACAATAAAGATTATTTACAGGCACTACAACAAGAGTACCCGCAAGCTTTTATCATCCCAGAAGGTGGCAGCAATCACCTTGCACTTCAAGGTTGCTCAACACTCATGCGGCAAATTAATAAAAGCTATCAAAAAAAACAGGCAAAAATACCTGATGTGATAACAACAGCCTGCGGCACAGGCACAACTTTTGCAGGACTAGTAACAGGTGCAAAAAAAGATCAGTCAGTTCGAGGTTATTTAATATTAAAAGATAAAAGCGTTCACACTCATGTTAATGAGTTATTAAAGAATACACTTGATGATAGCCTACACTCGATTGAAGCGGCTGATTTTGGAGGATATGCCAAGTTTAACGCGGAGCTGCTCGACTTTATTCTTAACTTTTTAGCGCAAACCAATATCCTGCTTGATCCTATTTATACCAGTAAAATGTGCCGTCAACTTGTACAAGATATTCGCAGTGGAAAATTCAAAAAAAATACCCATATCGCCCTTCTGCATACAGGTGGATTACAAGCATGGCACGGTATGAAAGATAAAGTGATACAACTTAGAGGGGATGAAGCTTGGGATAAAATTATCACCAAGCTATAAAATACTTACTGATGTTACGCAGTCTCTCTTTAGAATATCAGTGAAGGTTTTCGTAGCCCTTTTGAATTTAGGTTCTTTTGCTTGTTTCGTCTAAGGGCTACGACTTACTTTCTTTTGCGTCGCCAAAAGAAAGTAAGCAAAGAAAAGGCGACCCAGCTAACCGCTTCCTCCTGCGCTTTACCCGAGAGAATGGGCAGTGAAAAAACTCGCTCCGTAAACTCCGCTCAAACACTTTCACTGCTGATCCATTCTCTCGGGCAAATGCTCGGCGCGGTTAGAATGGGAGTTTTCGCTCCGCCTCGCTATCGCATCGGGCGGAGGGAAAAATATACAATATTTTTCTTAATTGCGTAATATCGTATACTTAGCACAAGTACAGTACCTACATCCTACTTAACTTATTTACATCCATCCCACCAACAACCTGCAGTATCTTCTTGAAAACGCATTGCGGCATCATATTTAGGTGCATCAGTACGATCTTGATTTATATATTCTTTAATACCAAAGAGACCATAACGATTAAAGCTTTGTGGCGAGGTAAATAGCATAAATTGAGCACCACCACGCTTTTTCCACTCATTCAATAAAGTCGTATATATCTCCCCCATACGTGCGTCTTTATTTGCTGCGACAAACAAATCTTGCAGACTATTTTTCTTTGCTTCTGAAACTTCAGGATCACCAAAATTAACTTTTAAATGCTGCCCACCTTCATAAGCATATAAATCGACACCAAACTCCTTCGCAACACTGACTTGATTAGAAATCATCTGCGTTATCGCACTGACCGAATCCGTATCACCTTGCTTTGCGATGGTACTTGCTGTTGAGGTATAGGTAGAGTTCATCACACTAAAAATATCCCCAAGTGACGTTGCTTCTGTAAAAGTCATTGGTACAACATCGGTATCGCTACATTGTTTAATCGAAATTTCTTTGTCGTCTATTTTACGGCTACGCGCCCAACATCCGTGAATATAAGGTGCAACCGCCAACACATCGGTATCATCGGAAGCATCTTGATAATCTAAGATTTCTCGGCTAATTGCATACGATTTATGATACGACCCCATAATACGCACTAACCTTGTTGTTCCACCGAATACCTTTTTAAAGCGTTTAAATATCTCTACAGATCGTTTGGAGTAAAAACGTATACGCGCCGTATGATCTTCACTTCTGAAGTCCATTTTAGGCGTATTAAGCCCTAGCTTATACCCCATCGCTAACACATACTGTGATCCCCAAAATCCACCATTCCAAAATTCATTGGTATATTCAATATGTGCTTTAAGTGACTTATCTAAATGAGACTTAAGATAACCTGCATATTTATCAATATATTCATCATCAGCATTAAAAGGAATGGTATACCAGGGGTGTGCTTGTAATAAATTTGCTAATGCGACGGTTACTTCCAAAGGAACACCAAAGCGCTCCGTTACAATGGTTTTATGTGATCCACCCCAACTAGCATCCGACACTTTAGCAATCTGACTCCAACTTCTCGGATGTGTTAAACAAGTGGCATAAGCCCCTTTTGCATCATCAAGCACTGCTTTTGCCAATGCAATGCTATCGGCTGTTGACTCTCCATCTGCTTCAAGCATTGCCAGTCTCGTTTTAGCGGCTGCTAGTGCATTGGTTTCTGCTAAACAAGGGTTGATACCATTTGACTCAGGGCGACGTGGTGTAGCCTCCATAAAGTTCATCATGCGTAATACACGAAAATCTTTATAGAAATTAAGATAGTCTGGGTTAAAAACAATGGCATCACGATTATTTTTAAGCACATCAGCAAAGGCAATATAAGGCTTATCATCGGAACACTGGCTTGCCACTTCGACACGTTTAAAGGGATTCCCTTTACAAATCCCACCTGGCATAATGATACGGATATTACGAATAGGATCAGACTTATCTATCTGCGTAATAAACACCTCTACACCGTGAATACTTTGTGCCTTTGATAGTGGCTTAATATCAACGGTTAGATGACCTTCATCTATTTTTAGTTTATTACTTGCCATACCGCTAAATGCGATGGAACCTTTGCCATCATAAAATACATGATAACGACCAGCAGGGGCTGCACCTGCTGGCATAAATTGCAAAATACGCGTTTTTACGTATTTTCTTTCTCCCTGAGATGCACAACTATTTGGTAACTCCAAAGGCCAACCCGCACGATCATAAGAAACATCAGTACATGAATCTTCTTTAAAGGGACGTGCAACACGGAAAATATCAGCAAATGGAAGTGGTTGATAAATACCATCAGCCTCGGCTTGCGGGGTTTCTATATTAATACCTAAAGATCGGTTAAGTGGCAAAGATTCAGGCTTAAACAAAGCCTGCTCTAATTGATTCATCGAATACCCTGCATGGATGATCTTTGCATTCGCTGGATTCAAATCTTTTAGCAATAAAGGCAGGTATTTGAAAATAGGATTTTTAGATGTTTTAACAAGATGCTCAATACTAACAGGTAAGTTTTTAGGACTGATACTACCAATACGCTTATCAGCGATACTAAAATCGATATTTGTATTCTCTTGATACTCAAATAAACCATAACGATCCGTCGTACCGGATACTGCCCCTGACTTATATTTTACACCACTCACAGGCTTACCATCTAAGGTAAGTATCTTTTCTTTTCTTGAGCCGATAAGTACAAGAAAAGAGGGAGACTCAATAAATTCACCGCCTTTATCAAAGTTTTTATATAACTCAGGTAAGTCTTTGATAATATCACTCGGGTTTTCACCCGAATTAACAATACTCCTTAAGCTTGTTGCCGAAGTACTTGCAATCACCTTACTAGACAGCTTTCCTAATATTTCGCCATCTAATGAGAAAGTAACATCTTTGCCATCCTCGTAATTAAACTCCCCTGACGAACCTGTTATGCCTGTTGTAGCACCTGAGCGATAACGAATACCAGATAACAACTTGCCATTAACCGTTATTGTACTTTTTTTAATTGTAGATGATGTTTTTTCAGCATCTCCCCCACCACCACAAGCGGTTAGAGTAAAAAACAAGATAACAAAAAG
>JALVDG010000108.1 GCA_027009095.1 Thiotrichaceae bacterium | reverse complement strand
TATAGGGATAAACTCCGCCTTTTTTCCTTAAACTCAAACAAAATACGTAATTCTGAGTAATTACCATAAAACAAGACTAGCGCATTAGCCAATCCAAAGTATCTGCATACTAGCAAATATCTACAAAGCAAACTACCGAGATAAAAAAGAATAAAATTCAACCATATGCCCCTCTATGCTTGACTCAAACAGAGGAATGCTATAAATTTCCACGCAGGCTGGCTGATCATAAATTAAAGATCGCATTTTTACACAGCTCACACCTTTTAGGGTGTCAAAGATGTCACAAACAAATTATAACTGGGGTTATAGACATCTTAACTAAATTACCTGTAAAGCTTTGGTTTTAAACCACTATATTCATCACAGCTTTTTCTTAAAACTTAATTTCACGACCCATATGCTCGTCACGTATACGAGACTGGGGGAGTCTACCCTTGTCATTTTCAGAACTTAAACTACAAGAAGATTTTGTTGCCTCTATAGAAGAAGCAGGCTATCTGTCACCAACAGAACTGCAATCCCAGCTTATTCCTCTCATAGCAAACAGAGAAGATGTGCTTATTTGGAGCCAAACGGCGGCAGGAAAAACAGGGGCATTTTTAATACCTGCGATCAACTATATTCTTGCAAATCCAGTAGAAGAAAAACGTGGCGCCCGTATTTTGATACTCACCTCTCGACGCGATCGTGTGAGCCAAATTAATTATACGCTAAAGCGTCTTACACATAATCATAATATGCGTTTTGGCTTCGTTGTCAGCGGTCGTCCTTACCAACCACAAATGCGTCTTATGCGTCGTCCCTTAGATCTTATGATTGCAACACCAGGACGACTTAATGATCTTATTGATAATAATAAAGCAGACTTCTCAAAACTTGAGATGCTTATTGTAGATGACTTAACTACTATCTATCATAAGAATATGCAAAATTTATTGAATAAAATCCTTAACCAAACAGGTAAGAACTGCCCGACAATTGCCTTTATCCGTGACGACAAGGAAGTAACTCCGTATATTCGCACTTTGTTTCCTGATGCAAAAGAAATAAACATCACAGAGGAAACATTACCAAAACCTCCAAGAAAAAAGAAAGAAACTAAACAGAAGAAAACAGAAAAAAGCTCAACTAACAAAAAACGTCCAGCAAAAGCAGCAGCACAACACAAAAAAATCCAAATACCTGATACTCCACATATTGTTCATGTTGCGGATGATTACACACATAAAATAGCACTAATGGATCATTTACTCGACGAGTTTTCAGGCGAACCAACCATTATCCATACATCGACACAGAAATCTGCCGAAAAACTACTGGATAATCTAGCTAATCACGGACATACGGCTGAACTAGCCAAGAATTTATCAGAGGAGGAAATGACCTCCCCTGATAATGCCACGTTAATTATTAGCGACCAATGTCGAGTTAATCCTCCTGAGTCTTGTGCCCAACATTTACTTCATTTTGAGCTACCTTATAAAATTGATAAGTATCAAGAACGCCTCAAGAAGCATAATAGCAATCGCGATGAACCCGCCATTGTTCTTGCAGATGGGCGCGATTACAATACACTTAAAACAATAGAAAAGGCGATAGGAAACCCTATAGAGCAACAAGTTGTACCAGGACTAGAACCACTCAAGCCTTTTGTATCTCAACGTCCTAGTAACAAAAATAATAGTGGCACTAAGAAAAACAACAATCGCCAAGGTCAAAATAAGAACCCCCGCAGAAAACCTCAAGAAAATACGAAGAGGCGTGTACGCAAAGGTCCTCATGGACGTTTAGACCGTGGCGCACAACGCAAAAGAAAAAAACTAAACATAATAAAAAAAGTAAAAAGTGATAATTGGCAATCCGATTTTGCAGAACCTAAAGAACGCACCGTAAAACCTGCAAAACGAGTAATTATTCGCTACAAAGACAGCAAACGTAGCTTATTAAAATAAAATTACTTTAGCCAAAAAATACCTTCACTTAAAGTTTTGTCAAACTATACACTAGGGCAATCGCACTTAAATTTAGTTGACTTTAATGAACATTTTAAAATCAGCAAGTTACAAGGTTCGCAATTTTGCGAATAAATATAATTCACGAATTTTAAAATTATGTGAATTGTAAGTAGTTGATTTTGCAAGCCACTAATTTAAGTGCGATTGCCCTAAACTATACACTGGCTCCCCCCTAAGGATCGTCATGAGAAAGCAGCTATTCTAATCACTCCAACAAATTTGGTTTGATGGATGCAGCAAGCCAAGAAGCAGTTAGCTGAATCGCCCTCACTTAATATTCTAAAAGAGTAACTGCGTGATATCAGTAATTTAATGAGATATTCTCTAGCAATAGGAACATAAGCGGTCTATCCTATCTCTATGGTATCAAAATCTAATATTAACTGGTCAAGTATCTTATTCACTCTATTACTGATTATCGCTATAAGTAGCGTCATTTGGGTTCTCTCTGATATTGCAAAGATTATTCCCAATACCACAACACATACCAAAGAACCGATAACAACCATAAAAATCGATTCTATCGATGACCTAGCCAATACATTAGGCAGTAGGTTTATTAGCAGCAACACTCGACAAAAAGAAAAAAACAACACCTTACAAGCAATAAAAAATACACTTCAACACCTTCAAGACACAAATGATCATCAAACACTTCAAGACCTACAAAATTTAAATCTCAGTAGCGCCATAAACAGACTGACTGAGTCTGCCAAACAAGAAACCAAGCCTCGTGATGCAGCTAAAACATGGGTTGATATTGGAAACCTGCAACAACTACAGTCATCACAGCTAGCTCTATACGCATACAAAAAAGCAAGCAAACTTGACAATGACAACGTGAACGCATGGAATCGGCTTGGACATTACTACCGACAACAAAAAAAATTTACTCTCGCAGAAAATGCTTACTCCCATGTTTTGCAATCTAAAAACCTTGACACTCAAGCACTAGCACACACTAATTTTGGTCTCTTATTTCAAGCTCAGTCTAAGCTAGATGAAGCAGAGGCAGCTTATTTGAAAGCACTTGAAATTAATAACACACAAAAAAATACCGCAAGCCTTGCCTCTAATAGTGAAAATCTTGCCATTATTTACAAACAAAAAGACAATTTTGAAGCAGCCGAAAAATACTATCTTGCCTCTTTATCGTATTACAAAACACTCCAACAAAAGCAGCAGATAGCCAATATACAAACCTCCCTCGCAAGCCTTTATCATCAATATCATAAACTCGATTCTGCCAAACAATACTATCAGGCTGCTTTAATAAGCTATTTAGCAGATGAAAACTCTAAACGAATCGCTAATATTTACAGTAACTTAGGTATTATTGAACAACAACAGAAACAAGCGGATGCAGCAAAAAAATTATTTGAACAATCCCTAGAGATCTATCGCACGATTAACTCCAAACAAGGCATTGCTGAGCAATATGGGCACTTAGGTATATTACATCGCTCACAAAAAAACTTATCAAAATCCGAATCATCACATCTAAAGTCATTAAAAACCTACCAAGAACTTTCTCACCCAGAAGGTATCTCTCAACAACAAACCAATCTTGGTTTTCTTTATCAAGCATGGGATCAAACAGATAAGGCTTGTTATTACTGGGGAGAAAGCAAAAAAACATTAAGCGAGACAAATAATATTCGTCGCATCCAACGTATAGAAGCACTCATAAACAAACACTGCCCTGAAAATAAATAACCCTCATAAAAAATATCTAAAGCTCATAGCAAAAAACTATCAAAAGAATTTAATTAACTTATGGATAAATATTTTTTATGATGTATACTAATTAGACAAATAATTAGTAGGGGACTAACTGTGAAAAATAAAAAACGTATCAAATTTATAACATTCTTGATGTTTGGGGCACTATTCTGTTCGATTATGGTAGCAGTAACAAAATTAATGGGGGCAGACGACTACACTGGCATGTTTGCAATTGCAGCAGTCGGCTTTGCAATTGTTACATTACCTTTTTCAGTTATTGTACATATCGAGGACAAAAAAACCTCTTCCATAAGCCGTGTCGACTTATTGCGTCAACGGATTTTAGAAGAAAAATCTTAATCAAAACTTTTACAAAAAAAGCCCCATAGAAGTTACTCCATGGGGCTTTTTTTATTGATGATAAATGTAACTACTCAGCATAATCAGCAACTGCTCAGTTGCGCTTTATTTTGTTTGAGTTCAAGGCAAAAGGGCGGAGTTTATAGGTATAAATGAGCACTTTTAACGTAGAAATCGGGCAAAATAGAGTTCAAAATGAGTAGTTACTAATAAATTATCTATATATTTTGAGTATTACTAGCTTCCAACTCTTTTTGCTTTAAACGCAACTCCTGCTTCTTGATTTCAAGATTTTCTTTATGATTCTGTAATTCAACCGCAGAGCTTAATAATACTCCAGCACCTCCATCTATAGTATAAAGCGCATATACAATAACAGCTTTCCTAACTGCTGATATTACCTTAGTATTTTTCGATGTTTTTATTTCCTCAGTAACGACAACCTCACCATTTGGCTTGGTAACCGTTGTCTTTGTCTTTACTGTTGTGCAACCCGCCATCATCATTGCAGAAAGGGAGAGTAAAAGCACTTTATCTTTGATTTTCATGTTATTACCTATTGTATATTTTGGTATAAAAATAATGATTGGTTAGTAGGTTAAAAGAAACTTAACATTGGATAATGCCAAGGACGAAAATTGTTATTATTTATTTACTTTATAAAAATCTCTCCCTCCGTACTTAAGTACTAATATGGTCAAATAATACTCTATTATTTATAGCCCGCAACTCTCTTATTTACCCTATTTCGTCAATTAAAGACACAAAAAAGACAAAACAACACAATAAAATGTCTAATTTTAGACAAAGATATAAAAATAACGACTAATTAAGCTAAGGTTCAGATAAAGAATATTTCTCAGATAGACACTGAATGTATAATATATAGACAGAAAAAAGAGAAAAAGACATTTATTTAGACAAATAGGACATCAAAAAATGGATATAGAAAAGATAAGACGAAGATATTTAATCAATGTTTTAGAAGAAGAATTTGATGGAAACCGTCCTGACCTAGCTAAAAAACTAAATATTGCTCCTGCAACACTTAATAAATATTTATCAAAAGGAAAATATCGCTCTATAAGCGACCGTACCGCTCGACATTTTGAAAAAAAATTAGGTATTCCTCAAAACAGTTTCGACCATGCTTACCATCTTGCAAACATTAACACCTACTATGTCCGAGTCACCTTTTCTGGAGGTCATCCTCGTGAATTTTTATATAGTTTATACCGACATGAGATAGTTAAAGAGGCAAGTGCCCAATATGGAGAATATGATATTTTTATAAAAATAGTAGCGACTGAAGAGGAGTATCACAATTTAACATTCAATAATATCCGTCAATTTCCTGGGGTCATTAAAACCACCACCTCAAAAGCATTAAGTACAGCTAGGTGGCAACGTAGTCAGCCAGAGCATTACAAACTCACCAAAGAAACAATCACCTCTAACACTGTTTTACAAAATTATATTGAGTCCAAACGCCAGGAATTATACGAGGAATTACAAACACTTGATAAGGGAAATGAAATTGTAGTACATAGAGATGAAATCAATCCTCTGGATTTTTACGAACTATTAGAAAACGCAAAAAGTAGCATTAAAATGACTCTATTTTACAACCACCGCACACAAAAACGCCTAGAAGAAGAGATTTTCAACTCAATAGCAAAAACAAAACTTAACGTGAAATATAAAATTCTCTTATTAACAAATCACAGAATGAGTCCTGAATTACTAAAAAAACTAACAAATTTTAAGAATCAACTTAATAAAGATGACCGCATTAAAGTACTCACAATTGAAGAGAGGGACTGGAAAGGAAATAAACTTGAGCGAGGCGGTATTACACTTACTATAATTGATGATTTAATTACTTCAGTTCTAAATAGAAATTCTTTCACACTAGGTTATAAAAAAGAAGGAATTTATCGCTACAATAAATTATTTAAACGCAATTGGGATATTGCTAAGTATCCACCACGCTTTTACTAAAGTTTGCTGGCTCAGTGACGATAAGCTAGAATCCCCTGCTCTTTTACACCGCATTTGAAGGACACCACATGAATATCCGCCAACTTCTCGACAGCCGTGTATCCCAAGCACTTATTGCTGCTGGTGCACCCAACAACGCATCGGCGGTTATCAAACAGTCTAACCGACCTGAGTTTGGACACTACCAAGCCAATGGTGTAATGGGCGCAGCAAAACAGTTGAAGATGAACCCACGCGAGCTGGCTAGCAAGGTATTAGAAGCCTTAGAGCTAGATGATATTGCAGAAAAGGTAGAGATAGCAGGGCCTGGCTTTTTAAATATCCACCTAAAAATGGAATGGCTCAGCCAACAACTAGAGTTAGCACTTAGCAACGACAAGCTTAATATTAACCAAGTAGACAAGCCACAAACCGTTGTTATCGACTACTCTGGACCAAATCTTGCCAAAGAAATGCACGTGGGTCACTTACGCTCAACCATTATTGGAGATGCATTAGCGCGCACACTAGCGTTTGTTGGCCATAAAGTCATTCGTCAAAACCATGTAGGAAATTGGGGTACTCAATTTGGCATGTTACTGGCACATATGAACAGCTTGAAAACATCAGGTGAAGAGCTTTCTATGCAGCTATCTGACTTGGAAGGTTTTTATCGTGATGCAAAAAAGCGTTTTGATAATGAGCCAGAATTCGCCGAAACCGCGCGCGACTATGTTGTTAAATTACAAGCAGGTGATGAAGAGTGTCTCGCTCTATGGCAACAGTTTATTGATATTTCACTTCAACATTGTGATGATATTTACAGTCGCCTAAATGTCTTGTTAACACGCGATGATGTGATGCCCGAAAGCGCCTATAACGATGACCTTGCTGATGTGATTAAAGACTTAGACAAAGCAGGTTTACTAACCGAAGACCAAGGCGCACAATGTGTTTTCCTTGAAGAATTTAAAGGTAAAGACGGTAAAATATTACCCGCTATTGTACAAAAATCAGATGGTGGCTACCTCTATGCAACCACCGATTTAGCCGCCCTTCGCTATCGTCATAACACACTTCATGCTGATCGTATTTTATACTTTGTCGATGCACGCCAAAGCCTACATTTAAATCAAGTATTTGCTATCGCTAAAGCTGCCAATTTTGTTCCACAAGAAACACAACTTGAGCACATGGCCTTTGGTACGATGATGGGGAAAGATGGCAAACCCTTTAAAACACGAGACGGTGGAACGGTAAAACTAATCGATTTACTTACAAAAGCAGAACAACGCGCCTTTGATTTAGTTAGCGAAATAAACCCTGATTTAAGTGAAGATGAACGTCAATCTATTGCACATACCGTTGGTATTGGTGCAGTAAAATATGCCGATCTCAGTAAAAACCGTAGCTCTGACTATATTTTTAACTGGGACACCATGCTCAGTTTTGAAGGCAATACCGCCCCCTATTTGCAGTATGCTTACGCCAGAATCCAGAGTATTTTTCGTAAAGCAGGAAAAATTGATTCGTCTGTACCAATACATTTAAACGAACCAGCAGAACAACAACTAGGCGTTAAATTACTGCAATTAATAGAAGCGATTGAGCTAGTTGTTAAAGATGGTACACCCAATATTTTATGTAATTATTTATTTGAGCTGGCAGGAAACTTCATGTCATTTTATGAAGCATGCCCAATATTAAAAGCAGAGAATGATATTAAAAACAGTCGCTTAAAGCTTGCTAAATTAACCGCTAAAACATTAGATACAGGTTTAGGCTTATTAGGAATTGATACATTAGATAAAATGTAATGCCAACTACACAGCTGGGATTGTAACTGCTTGGATCGCGCTCTATTTTGTTTAAGTTAAAGGGAAAAGAGCGGAATTTATCCGTATAAATGAGCACTTTTAACGTAGAAATCGGGCAAAATAGAGTGCAAGCTGAGTAGTTATCTAAAATTTGGGAAAATAACTTGCTACATCAACACCATAAGCGGCAACATCGTGAGGCACATTACCCTTAAAAGGCACTTTATTTCCCCAATCACTTCCCCATTGATTAAGATCGCTAGGTTTATTATTTTCTAAAGAATCCTCATTCAAAACAAGTGCTTCAGCACCATCATCTACATTCAAATATTCATCCTCCATTACATCCAAACTACCAGCAGAAGCTAATAACGGAGAAGCTAAAAGTGCAATTAATAGGATAGTAGATAGTTTGTTTTTCATTCCAAAATCCTTCTCATCGGGGGATAGATGCGAATCCATTAAAACACTAGCTTGCTTAATTATTTCTGAATAGCATTACACCTACAGACAACTGGTTGCGAATAAAAAGTTAAATCGTCCAAGCACCATGCGCCAAACCAGCTAGCGACCATTTATTAGCACCTAAATTTTTCAACACCACCATCAAACTTGTCCAATCCATGCCATTAAGACTAGGGTCAACACCTGCTTGATGATACTCAATAATTTTATACTGTGGCGCAGGATAAAAAGTCAGCATATTATTGATTAAATTTCCCTGTGATAAAAAATCACTACTCGTATTAATCTCTGTCACTGTCGCATTGTTATGGTAAGCAAAATCCCAAAGGCGCTGAGACAGAAAGCTCCTTACATTAAGACTAATAGGATCTCCCGAACCATCTTCTATGCCCCATGTATGCAATGGTGGGTTTTGTACAATAAACTCACTCTCATAAGCGTCTTTAGTAAACACTAAATCACTAGAAGTTACATTATAATCAGCCGAAAAACGTACACCATCGCTATCAAACAAGTTCGTAAAAGCAGCTAAACCACCACCAGCATTCTCTAGCTGGTTGATAGCCTGTACCACCGTATTTGCCGCCTGTAATGCTGTACCCGTCATCGGAGCAGAAGGAGTAGAGCTACCTGAGCCAGAACCACCACAAGATACGAGAAAAAAAGCCAAAAACAATAATGAAAATTGACGCAACATGACCATATCACTCCCTCTAAAAAACTTATCTTATTAAGTATAGTATATATTTGAGAGTATCTTTCGTAACTACTCAGCTTTTACGCTTAGCATCCATCACATTGGGTAGCTCTTCTATTTTCTCTAATGCATTAGATAGTTTTTTTAAGTTTTCGATTTGTACTTCAATATGCAGAATTGAGATCAAGTCAGTTGCTCCACGCGAGCTGGATATATTTGAAACATTAATTTGTAGTTTTGCCAATATCTCCGCAATATCACGCAAAAAACCTGGTTGGTTAAATCCTGTTACCTGTATACCAACAGTATAAGCGGTGGTTTCTGCTCCCCAACTGGCTTCAGTAAGGCGTAGACGTTGTTCTTCTGTGAGATTTTTCTTGAGTACATTGGTACAGTCGGCGCGATGTATTTTAATGCCTCGACCAATGGTGATATATCCAATAATATCGTCACCTGGCACAGGCTGGCAACAGTTGGATATTTCCACCAATAAGTTACCTACCCCCTGTATTTGAATACCTTGATGATTCGATTGTTCCCTTACTTTTACTTTGCGGAACTTGACTTCATTTTTATCGGGTAAGTCAAAGGTATCGGTAAGTTGTGCGATATTAATATCACCACGACCTAGTGCAATTAAAAACTCTTTTTTGCTTTGCACATTAAAACGTTCAACTAGCGCATCCATATCAATCTTTTTTAGACCTAAACGACGTTTTTCTTGATCCAAAATACTCATGCCATCATGCAAATTTTGCTCATGGTCTTGCTGACGAAACCAGTGACGTATTTTAGCCCGTGTACCCGCAGAACCAACGTATTCTAAAATCGGATTCAGCCATTTACGCTTGGGTTGCTCTACTTTTCCTGTGATGATTTCAACACGGTCTCCATTTTTTAATTTGTAGTTTAAAGGTACTATCGAGCCATTAACTTTTGCCCCTATGCAGCGATGCCCTACGTGGGTATGAACCGCATAGGCAAAATCAATAGGCGTAGAGCCTTTACTTAAATCAAAAATATCGCCTTTAGGAGTCAACGCAAAGACACGATCTGAGAAGATACCTGCCTGAAAATCTTCTAATAGCTCTGAATCAGATTCATCACTATCTAAAAAGCGACGCAACGATGAAATTACTCTTTCCATTTCAGCATCTTGCGCGCCACCTTCTTTGTAACGCCAATGCGCTGCCACACCCAACTCGGCAAAGAGGTGCATATCTTCGGTACGAATTTGTATCTCGACGGCTTTATTTTCAGGACCTATGACAACAGTATGCAGAGATTGATAGCCGTTAGGTTTGCGATTATTAATATAATCATCAAACTCTTCGGGAATATATTTCCACTTGGCATGAACATTAGAGACAACGGTATAGCAGTCTTTATTGGTTTCGACAATAACGCGTACCGCACGCAAATCATAGAGCTGATCAAACGCTAATTTTTTGCGTTTCATTTTTTTCCAAATGCTGTAGATATGCTTGGGGCGACCGTATACCGTTGCTTTAATATTGTCTGCTGCTAATAAGTCACGCAATGTTTCAGTAAAACGTTCGACATATGACTCTCGTTCTAAGCGTTTTGTGGCTAATAATTTAGCGATACGTTTATAGCAATCAGGCTCTAAATAACGAAAAGCACGATCTTCCATTTCCCACTTTAACTGGCTAATACCTAAACGATTAGCCAATGGTGAATAAATAGCCATTGTTTCTTCAGCAAATGCTCGCTTGATGTCATCAGGAGAGTCGGAAATTAAACGTAACTGCTGTACATTCCATGCAAGACGGATAAGTACTGCACGCACATCGTCAACCATCGCAAGTAACATGCGGCGAAGCTTTTCGGCTTGCTCTGGAATTGTCACACCATTTTCATGCGGTGCTTTAAAGTTATGTAGCCAACGCATGTTTTTGACTAACATGGCGATAACAGGACTAAATTCTTCTTCTATATATTCAATCGAAAAACTTTCGTTTAAACGAATATCACTTAGTAATGTGGCGATAATGGTAACTTGATCAACTTGTAAATTAATAAGTGTACTCGCCACATCTAAACTAATCGGTATGTGTGGCTCACGATCAACTAATGCAACTTGCAACATATAGTCAACTGCTTTAGTCACCATAACTTTGTCACTATCCTTTTCAGTGACCCAGAGACGCTCTATCCACTCATCGCGGTTATATTGTTTATTATCAGTTAGCTGGCTATGTTGCATGATAAATTATTCTGTTTTTAGTGTTGGACTAAGCCTTGTATTCATCAAGGCAAATAGACTAAATAGAGCCACGAATAATACGCTCAACGTGTGGCGCAATCTCATTTAAATGAGCAATTATGGCACTAGGGGATTTGTCTTTATCCCATTTTTTATGTTGGGGGTTATACCATATTGCATGTAAGCCTGCATTCAGTGCGCCTATGACATCATACGTTGGATGATCGCCGACGTGTAACGTTTCCGAGGCAGTACTATTAGCTAATGTTAACGCATATTGAAATATTCTGGCATCTGGTTTAGCAACACCTATTTCGTTCACATGGACGCTAAAATCAAAGTATTGACCGATACCAATGTGATTTACATCCGCATTGCCATTACTTATAACACCTAAACGATACTTTGTAGAGAGTTGCTCTAAGACCTCAAGTGTGCCGTCGTATAAAGTAACTTGGTTACGAGCCAGCCAGAAAATATGAAAAGCATCTTCTGCCATTTGTTGAGGGTACGAAAACTTATCCGCTAACTCACTTAACCAATCTTTGCGTATTTTGGTTAGATCATAAACATCATCAGGATGTTCCTGCATATACTCTATGCGGTTTTGAATAAGTTGCTCAAAGGAATAAGTTGAACTAATTTTGGGGTAGTACTTCTCAATCCATTGATAGCAGGTTTTTTCTGCCTTTAAAATAACAGGCTTGCACTCCCAGAGAGTGTCATCTAAGTCGAAAGTAATACATTTAATCATCATGAGGGGATGATATGACAAGCAAGACACTTAAGTTTAATTTTTTATTCATTTTTTTATTCTTTGGTTTTTTAGCATCAAGCTCCTTACAAGCTAAAACCATTGTGATGATTCATGGCTATTTAGCCGATGGTATGTCATGGCGCACCACCAATGTCACTAAAGGTCTATTGGCTGCGGGTTGGAAAGATGGTGGAAATTATTCATGGTCTCAACAAGGCATGATACCTGCCAACAATCCTGTTGCTATTCCTGATGCTTTTTACACCGTAGACCTACCGTCTAAAGCACCCATTCACGTACAAGCAAACATATTAGGGCAATATTTAGATCACTTATATGCCATTAGAGACGAGCCGATTATTTTTATTGGACACTCCGCAGGCGGCATTGTTGCACGTTTATATATTGTCACACCTGGCCATGTACCCGCACAGGCTCTTATCACCATAGGTACACCACACTTAGGCACGCCAATTGCCGATTTAGCACTACTTGCAGGTAACTCACCTATTGGCATGATGCTCGATATGGCGGGTCAGGAAGACATTACTGACTCGCGAGGTTTGTACTCCGATTTAAAAAAAGAAAAACCAAATACCTTTCTGTATTGGCTAAATCGACAAACTCATCCTAAAATCCCTTATGTATCCGTTATTCGAGCAAACAAAACCAAGCGTCAACCAATGCAATATGATTTTGTTGTACCTACAGCAAGCCAAAACATGAATAATGTTTGGGCGTTACGTGGTCAATCAATGCTATATTTAACACAAGAAAGTCACTTCCTTAGTGATAAAGATGGACTTTTTATTGTAGATATTTTAAGTAGGATTTTAAAATAACAGATATAACGAACAAGCTCATTGTCATCACACCTAATCGAGATTTTATTTAATGGTCAAGCCAAGACTAATT
>JALVDG010000107.1 GCA_027009095.1 Thiotrichaceae bacterium | reverse complement strand
AAACGTAATTAATGAAAACCCCATGTCCCTGCCAATCATTGCTGAATATAATGTATGTTGCGGTCGATACCACAAAGGAAAGTTAACAGGCTAAACTGCAGAAGCTTTAATGCGCTCCCATTATTCTGCTTATAGTTTACAACTAGGGCGATATTTATTCAAAACATGGCATAAAACAACGCGCCCCTCTATCAGAGTCTTTTAAAAAAGATGATACTGAGTGGTTAAATCTTAAAATAGTAAAAACTAAGCAAGGAATGGAGCAAGATGATACTGGAATAGTCACCTTTATTGCTACCTATTCTCGACAAAATACCATTATGCAGTTTTCTGAAACCAGTACTCCAACAAGTTTGTTTTGATGGGTACAGCGAACCAAGAAGCGGTTAGCCACTAGGCGCGCTTTGCAGGGAATGGTTATTCCCTTCACCAAAAGTACAACAACGTGGATGACTGCTTCTTGGCTCGCCCGAAGGGAGTAAGCCAAAGCGTCCAATCCTGCGTTATGGGTCTTGACAAGGGAATGACCATTGCCTGCGACCCAAGCCTTGTCTTGAACGCTTTGGATTACTCTGTATCCTTCAAACCAAACTTGTTGGAGTACTTCCGTTTTGAAAAAGTAGATGGATGCTGGGTATATGTTGATGCGATAAGTGAAGAATAAGGCATTACACTTTATTACTGATGTTTCACATTCTGATGGTTCAGACATTAAAAATATTTTTGTAATTCAAGCTGAATAAAAGAATCTTTTCTGCGACTGTAGAATGGATCTTTTTTATCAACATTATAGCTAGCCTGAGCCTCTAGGCTTACTTTTAAACCATTACCTATACGACGACTTCCTTCTACTCTAAATACCTTAGTTTGATTATCTAAATCAACAAATGCACCTGCTAATAACTCAGTGCTATCAGTATCATTTAAGCTAAAGCGTGCACCTAGGAATAGGTCGTTTTGGAATGGCGCATTGATTACTTCACCACGAGAATCATGATGATATTCTGCTAATAATCCTAAATCAGCACCACTTTCTGTAATGCCTGGAATACTATATTCAAAGCCTCCAACTGCTGCCGTATAATTTTCTTTTTTCGAGTCTCGATTAATTGCTTCTAACTTTAATAGCCATTCTTCACCCGTATATTGTACGTCTAAGCCCACTTGTTTTATCAGTGGATAATGTTGTTTCAACACACCTTTAGCTATATCAGGGGTAAATTCTGGATCACGCGAAGTACCATCAAAGTAACTTAAGCCGACTTCTATTTCATCGAAAGTATGGTTCAAGCGTACTGCATAATCGACATGCTTTTCTTTTTTTGATGATTCGTAGCTAACATCGTTGGTATCAACAGGTAATGCACTACGTAAGCGTCCTTTTTTACCAACAAAAGTGCGTTCACGAAAGTATGGCAATAAATAAAAACTAACACCACCATTATCATATAAGCGACTGACTTTAAACATAGGCTGCCCCAGTTTATCTTCGCCATCAACACCTTCTACACCATCAGTCTGATTGATAATATCAACTAAATGCTGTGACTCTGTAACACCCCAAAAGACTTTGCTGATACCTGCTTGAAACTCCCAATCACCTTTTGCCATGGTGACATCAAGTTGACGAATATCACCATGTGTCCGCTTATTATCCTTACTATCCCAACGATAGAAAGGGGTAAATGTAAAGACATTATGGTCATTATCCCATTTGTGCTTATATTCAGGTTGTAGACTAAGTGATAAGCCGCCTGCCTTTTGTCCTGTATATATTGCATCATCTAAAAAATAACGTCCTTCTAGGCTGATATTTCCTGAAAACTCTCCTGCTTGAGGGGCACTTGATAACAATAAAGCAAGTAGCAGTGTTGCTTGTTTTACTGTGTTTTTTTGTTTTATAACCATCGTCTTACTCGCATTTTGTAATCTAAATACTCTTGTCCAAACTTCTGCTCTAGCATTTCTTCTTCAGGAATAATTTGCTGTGTAGTGATAAGTAGTACAAATAAAGGTAATAATAAAAAAGGGCTTAAGCTACCTAACCAAATAGCATAACCTAATAACACAAATAATAACCCAACATACATAGGGTTACGGCTTATTTTGTATAAACCTCCTGTGACAATACTTTTGGAATTTTCAGGCTTCATAGGGTTAGGCGTTGTCTTTGAGCGAAAAAATAAAAATAGAGACCAAAGGTCAAAACTTAGTGCAGTTACAATTAAGACCAATCCAATTTTATTCCACGGCTCCGAAATCCAGTGGATAATTGGTAAGTATTGATTTAGTAACCACATTAAAAGTCCAATACTTAAAGCGTAGACAGGAGGTGGAATTTTTAATTTAAACATAGAATTAATTCTTACTATAATTTTGAGCAGTCTGTGAGAAATGGTATAACATACCGATCAGTATGTCGCTACAATACAAGCATACCAATTGGTATGCAATAATAAATTTCAAATAATAAACTGATGTTACATAATTAGAAAAATATGTAATATTTTTCCTATACTGCGTAACATCAGATAATAAAAATCAGAAGGACTTTTTAAAAATAAAATGACACCAGAAACAAAAGAATCAATGAAAGATATGAATACATGGAAGCGCATTCTTTATATGTTGCTATTTGCTTTTGCTTACAGCATGGCAGAATTTGTCTTAATGGGAATCGTATTTATTCAAGTTGGATTTAAGCTTCTCACAGGTGAGCTGAATGCCAATCTAAAAATTTTAAGCAAACAAATAGCATTTTATATCTATCAGATTATGTTATTTCTAAGTTTTAACACCGAAGAAAAACCTTTTCCATTTTCAGCGTGGCCTGATAAAAAATAGAGAGAGCAAGTGAGTAGGGTAAACTAAATGTACCTCCAAAAACTTTGCACATAATCTGCATAAGTCTCTCATAAAACCAACAGATTAATTCACTATGCTAAACCTTATTCATTCAAAAAAAGAGGTGAGGTGATGAGTTTTATTTTTAGTATTCTTTCGATGCTATTTTTAGTGGCGATACTACTGGGTATTGTGCTGTTTATTATTTTTATGGCACGTAAAGTTGGTTTACTTAGCATGCCTGTTGATGATGACGGTAATGCGGTCAATAGTTTCAAGTCTATCTTTAAAGATTTTCTCAAACTATCTGATTCCTTAGTTTTTCGCTTTGGCATTATTGCCGTGATGGTGGGGATAATGACGATTCCACTCGGTATGGTTAGCGATCTGGTATCTGAGCGTAGCTATTTATACGCCTCAGTAGTAGATGAGATTGCTAACACATGGGGTCATCAGCAGAGTATTACAGGACCTGTATTGATTGTGCCGTATACCGAGAAATTTATCAGTGAGAAAATACTGACAGATAAAGATGGTAATGAACGTAAAGTCGATAAAGCGAGCTATATCCAGAGGACAGCAATTGTACTGCCTGAGCAATTATATATAGATGGCAAGCTACAGGGTGAACATCGTCAAAGAAGTATCTATAAGTCATTGGTTTATAAGGCAGAGATAAACCTAAAAGGTAAATTTTCACGTCCTAATATCGAAAGCCTTTCGAGTCATATCGATAAAATCCACTGGGATAAAGCATGGTTCTCACTAGGGATTTCAGATACACGAGCAATCAATAAAGTCTCCCATTTACAGTGGAATGCAAGTCAAACAGATTTTGAACCAGGTACGCGCATTGTTAATATCATCAAAAATGGTTTTCATGCACCTTTATCAATTAATAAAGAGTTGGCAGCTTATGAATTCTCTTTAAATATGGATATTAAAGGTAGTCAAGGTTTCTACTTTAAGCCTTTCGGAAAAACGACTCATGTATCATTAAACTCCGACTGGCCACATCCTAGCTTTCAAGGAAATGTATTGCCCGATGAGCATCATATTACTGATAAAGGTTTTAGTGCTAATTGGTCAATTCCACATTTAGCCAGAAACTACCCACAACTTTGGACACTTGAATCACAATCATTTGATGTCAATGAATTTAAGGCAGGGGTGAATTTATTTGAATCAATTTCGCTATACTCCCAAATAACGCGAGCCATTAAGTATGGTGTGCTATTTTTAGCACTGACCTATATTACCTTTTTAATTTTCGAACTGGGAATTAATCAGCGTTT
>JALVDG010000106.1 GCA_027009095.1 Thiotrichaceae bacterium | reverse complement strand
GGGATAAAAAATCAAGTGAGAAACTAGTACATCATCTATCGGTTAGTCATTGAACTTTTTTGCGTTTTTGTATTTACTGCATAGTATTCAAATATAAAAATAAACAGGTTCAATTATGGAAATGCTCACACTTCCTCTTTCTATAGCTGCATTCGGTGTAACACTTTGGATTACCAGTTTCTTTGCTACATTATTAAGTGCAGAAAAAGCAGGTTTAGAATGGATTGCTGTATCTTGGCTGATAGCAGGTGCAGTAACTGCAGCGGCATTATTTGGGGTTAATATTCTTGCTCTAGATAAATATCTTGAAGTTGCTGCTTTGCTTTTTATTCCCCTAGTGACTTTTACTTTGACTTATAAGCTAGTGAATAAAATGAACTGGACTGCGGCAATAACAACCAATGTTGTTGCTGTTGCAGTAGCAATTATTGCAACAGTTTCTACTATTATCGTATTAGGAAAACCTTTAGATAAAACATTAATGGAAATAGCCAGTAGTGTCGGTTTAGTTGATAAGGTCGTTGCAGAAGATATAGCAGTATCTGAATCAGATGATGAATATGAGGAGGAAGTAATAGATCCAGTTTTTAAAGAGACTGATTTATTAAGTCCTAAAGTGGCGACAGCACTAGAGCAACAAAAGAAACGAGAAGAGAAATACTATAAAGAGCCAAAATTTCGAGTGATTAATATAAGGCATGTGAATGGTGCAGTAGGCTATAAAATACGTCTGTCACAAAATAGTGGCAAAGTTATTGAAGGTTCTTTAAGGAATGTGAGAGGAGGGGAACTAATTATTCAGCGGAATTTATATGGTGGTGTTGCAACGATACCTATCGCGATGAATACAGTTAAAAAATTAGAAGTTTATCGGTAACTATTTTTAACCCGTAACCACTCAGTATAATCGGTAGGGGTAGCAATACTCCAAAATAAATAGCCCAACAAAATAAATATTTGTTGGGCTTTAGTGACTCTCTTACTCCCACCAAAGAATAAAAGGAGTCCATTGTCATCCAGCCAGATTATTTTTAGATATTGTGTGCAGGAATGGGAACACAAGCAGTGAGCCTGCTCTTGAATGTACCGTTTATATTGAGTCTCTACATAAAGGATAGTTCAAAAAAATTGAATATATTTTGCGATTACTTCCCTGGTACATCAACCACGTTGTATTAACGGATACAGCGAACAAAAGCTGTTGGAGTACTATTGTAATTTTATTATGATATTAATAATTTTTGACAAGTTTTAAAGATCTCCCCATTGTTGCTGACATAACGATAAGCCTGCAACAACTGCTGTTTCTGCACGTAAAATACGTGGACCAAATTGTATGCCCGTGATATTTGAGCTAAGTAATAACTCAACTTCTTGGTCGGTAAAGCCTCCTTCAGGACCCACAATAAGCGAGACTTCTTTGTTAGATGGAATACTCAGTGAGCTAATCTGAGGATAATCACCAGGCAACATAGCAAGTCGCATAATGGACGATGGCTTAGCTAGCCATGATTCTAGCGAAATTGGAGGTTGTATTTTAGGTATTATGGTACGTCCTGACTGTTCGCAAGCCCCGTTAATAACTCCCTGCCAATGCAACATTTTTTTGTCCAAGCGATTGGCTTTAATATTGATAACACTGCGGTTTGTATAGATAGGCTGTATGCAGTTAACCCCCATTTCCACCGCTTTTTGAATGGCAAAATCCATTTTATCTGATTTAATTATTGCTAAGACAAGATTAGTTTTAAGCGATGATTCTCGAAGAATATCATTAAAGGATACAATACTAACGCTCGATTTACGTTTATCAGCCAAGATTAATTTAGCTAGATATTCACCACCTTCACCATTAAAAAGAATAATATTTTCATTAACTTTAAGACGTAATACTTGAATAGCATGGTGATGAATATTTTTATTTAAGTCTAATGTTAAGCCAAGCGATAAAGTTTGTTCTGTATAGAAGCGAGGGATTCTCATAGTATTTGAATTATATAGATAAAAGGGGGGCGAGAGAGAAAATAACTTACTTTTACTTATAAGTAAAATCTATTTAAGTATGTAAAAAATGGATTGGATAACACGGGTTGAAAACTTGCGTTGAACCTATAAAGAGAATAGGGTATACGCCCACTTTTAGATGTTTTTATTTATTTTTTATTACTTAAAGAATATATGATTAAGTCGATTAGAATTTAGCAACTATTTAACCAGCTAGAAATAACTGTACTTGATCTGAACTTCCTTGAGTAAGGAAATTAATTCTAAAAACCGAAGAAATTATTTGTCTAGCACTAAAACTAGGAACTTACCCTATGTCGAATCTTGTACGCCCCCACGGTGGTGGAGAACTAAAGCCACTCTTATTAGAAGGCGATGCTTTAACAGCAGAGCTAAACCGCGCAGCAGACCTTCCTCAGGTGAAATTATCTTCACGTGAAACAGGTGACCTCATTATGATGGGTATCGGCGGTTTTACTCCTCTTGAAGGTTTTATGAACAAAGCTGATTGGCAGGGTGTTTGTGACACCATGACAATGGAAAATGGCTTATTTTGGCCTATCCCAATCACGCTTTCTACAGACTCAGAAACAGCAGAAGGTCTTGAAGGTAAAGACGTTGCGCTAGTGAACGAAGAAACTGGCGAGATTATGGGCACGATGACCGTTGAATCTACCTATACTATCGACAAAGCTCACGAATGTAACAGCGTTTATAAAACAACTGACGAAGAACATCCTGGTGTACAAATGGTAATGGCACAAGGTGATGTAAACCTTGCAGGTCCTGTTAAAGTCCTTTCAACAGGTGGCTTTAAAGAAGAGTATGGTGATCAGTTTATGACACCTGCTGAAACACGCGCTTACTTCGACTCAAAAGGTTGGACTACGGTAGCTGCATTCCAAACACGTAACCCAATGCATCGTTCGCACGAATATTTAGCCAAAATAGCATTAGAAATTGGTGATGGTGTATTGATTCACTCGCTACTAGGTAAACTAAAACCAGGCGATATTCCTGCGGATGTTCGCTCAAATGCTATTGGCACACTCATCGAAAACTACTTTGTAGACGATACAGTAGTGCAAGCTGGTTACCCACTAGATATGCGTTATGCAGGACCTCGTGAAGCACTAATCCATGCTTTATTCCGTCAAAATTATGGTTGTTCACATCAAATTGTTGGGCGTGACCATGCAGGTGTTGGTGACTACTACGGTCCATTTGATGCACATGACATCTTCGATCAAATTCCTAAAGATGCACTAGAAACTCAGCCACTAAAAATCGACTGGACATTCTGGTGTGACAAATGTGATGGCATGGCTTCAATGAAGACTTGTCCACATGAAGCAAAAGACAGAATGCTACTTTCAGGTACAAAACTACGCCATGCATTATCAGAAGGTGAAGAAGTATCAGAAAAATTCTCTCGTCCAGAAGTACTAAAAATTCTACGTGAATACTATGCAAGTATTAAGGATGAAGATAAAGTAGAGATTAAATTAAGCGGTCATTCAGCGAAATAAATAATCATCTATTTTAAAAAAAGCCTGCCTTACGAGGTGGGCTTTTTTATGCCCATGCTTTTTTCATTAGTCTTTATCAGTGTGCTTTCGCGGCTTGTTTTAAAAATAGACGACAAGGTATTCGAGCGAGTTTTATGTTCGAAGACTTAGCAAATAGAGTCAGGCTTCAAAATAAAAAGTATTAGTACACGGTAAATATCCTGTATAACAGCGCAATCTGAGCAGTTACCGATTATGCTAATATACCTCAAGCTTAGTTAGGCTGAGTGGTTACTAGCAAGCAAAGAAAAGGCAGCCCAACTAACGTATCTTGCAGAGGGAAAATATGTCATATTTTTCTTATATTCCATAACATCAGTTATTTATCATCAAAGATAGCTCTTCAAATTTTCTCTGCATTTCAATATTCTCAAAAGGCACGATTTCAGGTACTTGTAGATTCATTAAGGTCGCAAATGATGCGCGATTAGTTTTCATTAGGCTGATTAAGTCCGCGCTAATCTTCACCGTATCGTAAGTATTTTTAGCTACTTTATAATCGGCAATAATTAAATCTCTCGCTTTTTGTACTTTAGCTTTTTGCTTGTTAAGTTGTTCGGCATATAG
>JALVDG010000105.1 GCA_027009095.1 Thiotrichaceae bacterium | reverse complement strand
GAGTCGATAGTGATTTTAATACGACCATTCGACATTTTAGCTGCCATATCAGCCATGCTATGAATAGCATCACCAAAAATTGGGAATTTTGTTGGCCAAGTATGAGCAAGACGAAATTTGTAAGTTTTGCCGCTATCATCCGCTGCAAAACTAGCAGGGATAGCTGTCATTAGAACGACACTTGCAATCGCCGCTACTTTTAGTAGGGGTTTAATCATAAAACACTCTCCTTTGTGATTGTCTGTTTTATTAATGTGCTAATAAAATTATTTTATCTAACAGTAGATATAGTAGTACGCTTCACAAGCATAGGCTATCTACTTTCTTGATTTTTTTATCAAGTCGTAGGCTGCTTGAATTTCTTGCGAGCGTTCTGTTGCCTCCTTAATCATATCTTCTGGCAAACCTTGTCCCATAAGTTTATCGGGATGAAATTCACGAATCAATCGACGGTAAGCTTTTTTAATTTCAGCATCACTATCTGTTTCCTTCACTCCCAAAGCTTGATAAGCTGAGCTTAACGCACTTTTCGTTGGTGCTACTCCAGCTCTTTGTTGACCTGATTGATGATAACTCCCTCCTGAGAAGTGATCTTGTCCACGAGTCATGGCAAGGAGCTGCTGAAAATAGACTTCGCTATAACCTAATGATTGAGATATATAGCGTAGCAATTCTAGCTCTGCGGAATGCAAAGTACCATCTGCTGTGGCTGTACCAATAAGGTAAACCATTAACATTTGCTTTAGGGCGGCAGACTGTCCGCATTCTTGGTTAAATTCTTCCAGAATAGGATCAATAGAAAAATCGGGCTTAGAGCCTAATTTAAAAAGTCTAATGGCTTCTTTGCGGTGTTCAGGAGTAAGTCTTAATTGGCGGAAAAATTGTTCAGTATGAGCAACTTCTTGCTCAGATATTCTACCGTCTGCTTTTGCAAGTTTACCCATTAAGGTAAAGGTTGTTTTTAAAAACAAGGCTTGGCGTGTAGCACGCTGTGCGCGAGTATTGCCTAAACCATTTGCTCTGCCGATATATCCAACGAGCCCACCATTTAGCTTCCAGCTAATAAAGCCACCAATGAACAAGCCTAAAATTGCCCCCCAAAAACTATCAAATATATAAAAGCCAATGATTGCGGCAATATATTTAATGTAACGCATGTATTATTTCCTGTTAATGGGGGTAAGGGGAGCTGGGAAGGATAATAACGCTTAGTAGGCTGTCATCCAATCACTTTTATCATATAAAATTTCATTATTTATTGATCTTGCTTGTCTATTGTTAGCTTGTTGGTAGACTTTAGAAAACTCTTTTTCATAAATATTTGCTAGGTTTTTGCTATCAATAATTAGTGCATTTTCATCATTATTATTTTCTGCATTTTGAGTGAAATTATAAGAGCCTGTAACAACATAGCGATGATCAATAATCATGACTTTGTGATGTAATTTATAAGGGTTTCCATCAAGTTTGACATCAACATTTAGCTTTAATAAATCATCATATTGCGAATAAGACTGTCCCGACTGATTTTTATCAAAGACTCCTTTTATTTCGATACCCTGTTGCTTGAGGTTACTGAGACTATTTGCTATATCGCGGCTAGTAAAAGCAAATGCCATAAAGTGAACTGATTGTTTAGCAGATGCTAGCAAAGGTAGTAGATAATTTTTTCTAAAACCATCATCAGGTGAAAAATAAACTTTTACGGTTGTTCCATCAACAGTAAAAACCGAGTCAGATGTGTTAATTTGTCGATGAATACCTCTCCATAACTGTGCAAACTCTTCACTATAGTTAAGTGCAGCTTCGATACTATCGAGTCGTAAAAGGTTTTCATTGTGATGATAAGCACCGTTGTAGGTGTAGTTCATCGAGCCAGTCCATACTTGTTTTTTATCAATGACTGTAAATTTATTATGCATTAAAGCACTGCGCTTATCGCCTTTTAAGGCAATACCCGCCTTGACCAGTTTTTTAAATTCAGCCCATGCAAAATGATCCGTATCGGTATAAACGCGTACATTAACGCCTCTTTGATGTGCTCTTATTAAACTTTGCGTGACATTTTTAAGTGATAACTCATAAATTGCCATATCAATGCTTATTTGTGCTTTATCCATCGCTGCAATTAAATGTGTTTCTGGTCCACCTGTTAATGTTGTGGCGTTTGCGGCATCAGGCTGAGTGAAGTAAACCGTTAATTTACCGCCCGCAGATGTAGATCCAGAGTTGCCTGATGGTGTGCCTGATTGATTAAAACCTGTCGTGCCATTACAGGCAGTAACAAGTAGAAAAATTAAGAGTAAGCCAAGCTGATTTGTGATTATTTTCATTATTGTGATCTTTATTTGTTACCAAAAATAGTATTAACGATTACATTTCCTGTTTTAAAGTCAGAAAATAAGGAGTAAATATTCATGAGTGAGCATATCACAGAGCAAGAGCGTGAGGCTTTTTATAAAACAGTTTATACTCGCCGAGATGTGAGAAGTGAATTTTTACCTGAGCGTATTCCTGATGATGTTTTATCACGTATCTTAACTGCTGCTCACCATGCGCCCAGTGTGGGTTTTATGCAGCCTTGGGATTTTATCTGTATAAAAAATAATAAAACCAAACAGGCTGTTAAACAAGCATTTATCATTGCAAATAATAAAGCCGCAGAGCGTTTAAGTGGTGAGCGAAAGCAACAATATCAAGCTTTAAAGTTAGAGGGGATTACAGAATCTCCGCTTAATATTTGTGTGACTTGCAATAGAACGCGCACAGGTGATTTTGTTTTAGGAAGAACCACCAATAGCGATATGGACTTGTACAGTACCGTTTGTGCGGTACAAACATTATGGTTGGCTGCTCGCGCCGAAAATATAGGCATGGGCTGGGTCAGTATTTTGCATGAAGAAAAATTAAAAGGTTTGCTTAATTTACCAGATCATGTTGTACCCGTTGCTTATCTTTGTTTAGGCTATGTCTCTAAGTTTCATGACAAGCCAGATTTAGAACGCAAAGGCTGGCTTCCGCGTCGCAAAGTAGAGCAACATCTACATAATGAAATTTGGCGTTCAAATAAAGAATGATAATGACTAAAATTTTAAGGTGAAAAATAGATGAATATAAAAAAGGACTTGGAAACCTTTGATGAAATTTTTACTGCATTACGCCAAGATGAAATAGAGAATCCCGTCAGTAAAGTATTTGAAGCCCAAACACTATTTGAAACCTTAGATTTATCACTAAGAGACGATCCAATATCGGATGATACTTTTAAAGCGATTTTAAAAGAGCTGGTTTTAAAAACACCAAAGACATCCAGCAATCGTTTTTTTAACCAGCTTTTTGGCGGTCGTCAAAGCCGTGCTGTACTGGGTGATTTATTAGCTGTCGTAATGAACACCAGCATGTATACCTATAAAGTAGGCGGCGCACAGATAGGTGTTGAGAAAGAGATAATCAAGCAGATCATATCCAAAATAGGCTATGGCGAAGGCAGTGGAGGCACCTTCCCAACAGGTGGATCGCTTTCTAACTTTATGGCGATGATAATGGCGCGTGATCATTTTAATGCGGATATTAAACACAAAGGTATGCAGCAAACATTAATTGCCTACACCTCAACAGAGTCGCATTACTCCATTGATAAAAATGCCGCATTTGCAGGAATAGGGCGCGATAATATCCGTTATATTCGCACTAATTTTCGGGGAGAAATGCAGGTAGAAGCATTAGACAAGCAAATTAAAGAGGACTTATCCAAGGGGCTACAACCCTTTTTTGTCAATGCCACTGCAGGAACAACGGTCTTAGGTAGCACCGATCCATTGAATGAAATAGCCGCTGTTTGTCAACAATATAAACTTTGGTTCCATGTTGATGCGGCATTAGGTGGAGCGGTTATGTTTAGCGAGAAATATAAATACTTACTCAAAGGCAGTGAATATAGTGATTCTTTCGCCTTTAATGCCCATAAAATGATAGGTGTACCACTGAGTTGCAGTATGATCGTGGTGCAAGACAAACGAAAACTTTATCAATCTTTTAGTAATGAAGCCGACTACCTTTATCAAGGCGATGATGATGACCTAAATTTAGGTAAAATGTCGTTGCAATGCGGACGACGCAATGATGCTTTAAAATTTTGGACACTTTGGAAATCAATCGGCACAAAAGGCTTGGAACAAATAGTTGATCATCAATTTGAGCTGGCAAACAAAGCACACGACTATGTAAGTTCACACCCTGACTATATTGTATACAGTCATCCGCCCTCAATTTCTATCTGTTTTAACTATAAAAATATCGATCCCAAATTGCTCTGTGCAGCACTATTAGAAGAACAAGAAATAATGGTTGGTTATGGTGCATTAGCCGATACAACATTTGTGCGTCTTATCGCTGTGAATAGTAATAATAGCGTGGAAGAATTTCTGGAGTTTTTTAATATTTTAGAAAATTTTGTTGAGAGAAAAGGGGATGAGTTGGTTAAATAACTGATTGTTTCGTAATCACTCATTTTTACCATTGTTAGTTGCCAGAAAATTCATGATATTCGACTCGGCTGCATAGTGGCATAGTATCGCCTACTTCAGTTGTAATTAACTGAAAGTTCTCTACTAAAGCATAAGATTCGATAAAGCTTATCTAATCTTTTGGTGACACAAAGAGAAAGTAAGTCGTAGCCCTTGTACAGAATAGAGCAAAAAGATCTAAGCTAAAAAAGGCTACGAAAACCTTCACTTAATATGACAAATTAAGGTGAAATACAGTTGCTTCTCAGTGATAATTGTCGTCTTAATTTAAAGTGTAAGGATATAGAATGAGTCGACTGTTTCGTTCAGGTGCTGTTGTTGGTGCTATGACGATGATCTCACGGATATTAGGCTTAGTTCGTGACATTGTTTTTGCCAATTATTTTATTATTGGTGGTGCTATGGATGCGTTTATGGCAGCTTTACGTATTCCAAACTTGCTAAGACGATTATTTGCAGAAGGGGCTTTTTCCTTGGCATTTATTCCCGTACTTTCAGAGTATAAAGAAACACGGAGTAAAGAAGATTTAAAATTATTAATTGATCATGTTTCTGGTACGTTAGCGAGTATACTTCTTGTTATTACTATTGTTGGCATGTTAGCCGCCCCTTGGATTATTTCTATTATTACGCCAGGTTTTGAAAGTGATCCAAATGCGCGTCCTGAGTTAGCGGCACATTTATTGCGCATTACATTCCCTTATATTTTATTTATTTCTTTAAGCGCACTTATTAGCGGTATTCTTAATACATTTAAGCAGTTTGCTATTCCTGCATTTACTCCTGTTTTACTTAATATTACTTTAATTGCCGCTGCTTTATGGTTTGCTCCTTATTTTGACGAGCCTGTTGAAGCACTTGCATGGGGGGTCTTTTTTGGCGGTATTGCACAACTATTATTTCAAATACCTGCCTTAATAAAATTGGGTTTATTTCCACGCTTTCGCTTTAAAAAAGGGTACGAGGGCGTTAATCGAATTATGAAATTAATGATACCTGCTTTATTTGGCTCCTCAGTTGCACAAGTTAATTTATTAATAAATACCGCAATTGCATCATTATTAGGAACGGGTTTTATTACATGGTTATATTATTCCGATCGCTTTGTTGAGTTACCTCTGGCACTAATAGGCGTGGCGATTGGTGTCGTCATATTGCCTAAGCTATCAGGTAATCATGCAAAAAAAGAGGATAAAGCTTTCTCTGCAACATTAGGCTGGGCGGCTCGCTTATCGTTACTTGCGGCATTACCTGCAATGTTGGGTTTAATTTTATTAGCCAAACCTATTTTAGCAACCCTCATTGATAATGGTGTCAATGGTTGGCACGACGTAGAAATGTCGAGCATGAGTTTAATGACCTATGCGCTAGGTTTGCCAGCCTTTATTTTAGTTAAAGTATTAGTTCCAGGTTTTTATTCGCGTCAAGACACTAAAACACCTGTGAAAATTGGTATTATTGCTATTTTTAGTAATATGTTATTTAACCTTTTGATTGTATTTCCTTGGTATAAAATGGGCTATGCTGCTCCTCATGCAGGTTTAGCGTTAGCAACCGCCTTAGCAGCTTATGTTAATGCAGGTTTATTAATATTAACCTTAAAGAAAAAAAATATTTATCGATCACAGAAAGGTAATATAAAACATTTTATACAAATATTAATTGCTACAGCTATTATGGGGTTATCTATTTGGTGGTTAGCACCTGACGATACTTGGTGGCAAAATCATAGTGTGTTGCAAAAAATATCAATGCTATTAGGTTTGATTTTTTCATCAATAATTTTATATTTTATTGCTTTACTACTCGTTGGTGTTAAGCCTAAACGCTTACTGAGTGATGATGGAAATAGTAAAATAACCTAATGATTAAACGTATTCTTTTAATTTCTTCTATTAGCTTTTTAATAGCTATTATGTTGTGGGGCTTTTGGGGATGGTTTATTGCAGATAAGTCCGAGAAACAGCTTAAAGCTTTTATTATAGATAATTTTCATGAAGCAGAATTTAATAGCGTAGATGCTAGCTTATTACATTATAAACGTACCTTCTTTGGAGCAACTGCAACTATAAAAATAAGCTCAAAAGTTGATTTTATTGAGGAGCAATTAGGTGACTTATTTCTTAAGGCTAAGTTGTTAAATGGTCCTGTTTTTTATGATAATGGGCAGTTTTTTCTAGGTAAAGCTTTATGGAAAATATCATTTGATCAATCAGTTTCAGCCGAGAAACTATCAGATAGTAGTCAAGAAAAAATACGCCAACTATTTAAATCTAAATCTTCTTTTTTAAGCGTCCTAATTGGTTTTGATAATAGTTTAACTTATCGAAGTCATATTAAGGAGCTTTCATCTTCATCGCTGCAAATTAAAAATATAGTTTCTGAAGGTAAAACTAATACAAAGGTCTTGTTTCAGCAGCTAAATATACAATTAAAAAATATAAGCTTTCTTAGTGAGATTGGAGTTATTGATATTCCCCAGATAGATATAAAAATTGATAGACAGGTAGATTCATTAGGAAAACATCTTCGCTATTCGAGCAAACCATTTTTAGTATCTTATACACATAATAAAAAGAAATATTTAACATTTTTAAAGGGTTTTTTTTATAATAAAAATAATAAGTTATCAGGGTTAATTGATTTAAAATATCATATAGATGGAGAACCATCTGTAGAGAATAATTTAGACTCAGGTTTAAGTATAGAGCTAAAAGATTTATCAATTAAAGGTTATCAATATTTTCTACAAACTGAGGCACAGATACAAAATTTAACGCAGCAGGTTTTATGGACAATAGAAGATAATGCAGAGACTCCGGAAGGGCAAGATCATATCTGGAAGCTATATGATCAAATAAAAAGCAAGCATAAATTAGCATCTGAAATAGTCCCCCAAGTAGTCTTTGCAGATAAGGCTAGCCGACTTAATTTTTCATTAGATCTACCAAAAAATAATGAAATTCTAACGCCTTTTTTGAAAAGGTATCTTTTACGTTTAGCCGATAATGGTATTGTCAATCAATGGAATCAGCATTATCAGTTAGAAATTAAATACAATAAGAATAAATTGCTTATTAATAATAACCCAATGAATTGGACAGATTTTTTGAAGAATATTAGTGTTAAGGGAACTAAATATGCAGATTGATAGCCGAAGTACTTATCATTATTAATAAGTTTTGTTATTGTTCCGCAACCAAGTTTTACTGGTTTTAGGACGATTTATCCAAAGGATTATATAAAACATGAAAAATAAGTCGCTATTATTAATTCCCCTCTTACTATTGATATCTATTTGGAGTTCTTCGCTTCAAGCTGCGGTGTGGCAATCACCGAATACTTGGTCTAATGCATGGGAAGTAAAATATCAGAACTGGGTCGCAAATAATTGGAAACCCAATTTTTTTATGAATCCTAACAATCAAAAATATTATCGTATTCCTCATGATTGCGCTGATGCCATTTACTTAATGCGCATGGTGTTTTCTTATGAGCATAAGCTACCTTTTGTTATTAATAACGCGAATAAACCAGGCAAGTTAATTAGCAATCAAATGAAGCAATGGGATCATTTGCCAGAGTATCAACGTGTACGCCAGTTTATGCTTTATGTAAACGATAGAGTGGGAACACGTACTTTATCGAAAGACACCTTTCCTATCGCATTAAGTCAGATTAGATCAGGTGATTTATATGTAGAACCTGGCTCACATTCTTATGAAATTGTTGGTATTACCGATACTGGCGTGCCTGTTATTATGAGTTCGACAACACCTGCATCACCAAAAATGATGATCCAACTCTATGCCTTTCCTTTTTTTATACCTAAAGACCGTATTCATATGACTGATGGCTATCGTCGTTTTAAATGGCCTCGTAATATTTTAAAGCCTATGCAACAACAGCCTGGTTATAGTAATGAGCAATATAATATTGCTGCTGCCACAGGGTATAACTATGTTGCTTTTACAGATATTATTGCAAAAAAATTGCGTAGACGACCTGAGCCATTAACAGAAAAAACAAAACGTGTACTACAAGGCTTATGTTCTTTTGCAAAAGAACGAGTCAACTACGTTAATGATGGGCTTAACTATGTACGCAAATTACGCGCAGGAAAAGGACGCGGTAGTACAGGTGGAAGACAATGTATGAATGCAAAGGAATATGACTACTATTCGACTCCTTCGCGCGATAAACGACTAAAGCGTTATTTTCAAGAAGTGTTAAATATTGCATATGCAGGTGGTGTTATAAAAGAAGGACAGATAACGCCTCAATTAGTTGCTCGTGCTATTTTTCACGATCAAGTACCTCCAGAGATAGAACGAGCAATGGATCAAACTTGCCGTATCGCAGTATATCCTCATGATGACCGTAAATACATAAACTTACGTCAGTTATGGCAGAATATAGCAAAAGGGAGATTATCCTCAGATCCTCATGCTCCTTATGAAAATCGTTGGGGCTTAACGGACAAACCTTATGTGTCGCAGTGTCGTACTTTTTAGGCTTAGGGCTATCTTTAAGAGCTTAAATTTGTAACTACTCAGTTTGCACTCTATTTTGCCTGATTTCTACGTTAAAAGTGCTTCATTTATGCTTATAAACTCCGCCCTTTTTCCTTGAACTCGAACAAAATAGAGCGCATTAAAGCAATAACGAAGAAGATCAGAAAACAGGGGCTAAATGGTTAGATTAATTTTGCGCGGGTACTTATAATCACTAAAGATATAAGCCAGCTTTATTGCTGGCTTTTTAGTTTCCCCAAAATCAAAGTATTTATTTTGTAACTACTCAGCATAATCAGTAACTGCTTAGATTATGCTCTATTTTATTTTTAGAGATATTTCATGGCACGTAGAAGACGTAAGCAAAAACTCCCCCAAACTCCCGTTGAAGCAACGATAGAGTCTTTAAGTCAAGATGGAAAAGGTGTAACACATATTGATGAGAAAGCTGTTTTTATTGATGGTGCATTGCCTGGAGAGAAAGTCAGGTTTATCTATACCTCTAAGCGTCGTAGCCATGATGAAGGTACTGTACATGAGGTGCTAGAAGCATCGAATGAACGTGTAGAGCCAAAATGTCCCCACTTTGGTATATGTGGGGGGTGTAACTTACAACATCTTGATGCTGACGCTCAAATAAAGCATAAACAACAATCTATGCTAGATGCCTTGAAGCATATTGGTCATGTAACACCTGCTGAAGTGTTTGAGCCAATGACAGGAGATAAATGGGGCTACCGTCGTAAAGCACGTTTAGGTGTGCGTCATGTGCGTAAAAAAGGACGTGTCTTAGTGGGTTTTAGAGAGAAGCAGGGGGGCTTTTTGGCAGATATGCAACACTGCGAAGTGCTTCATCCTAGTATCGGTGAAAAGATAGAAGACTTTCAAACGCTTATTTTTGATATGGATGCCAAAGAGCAGCTACCGCAGATAGAAGTTGCTGTCGGTGACAATGCGACAGCCTTGATAATACGACATTTAGAGCCTCTATCTGATAGTGATAATGAAAAGTGGATTAATTTTGCCAAAGCGCATGACTATCAACTTTATTATCAACCAAAAGGCCCTAATACCGTCCACTTGGTATATCCAGAAACCGCTGAATTGTTCTATGAACATACGGATTTTGATACAAAAGTTTTATTTGGTCCACAAGATTTCTTCCAAGTAAATAGCAGTATCAATCGTCAAATGGTACCTCGTGCAGTTGAACTATTACAACTAACAGGCAGTGAGCATGTGCTCGACTTGTTTTGCGGTTTAGGAAATTTTACGTTACCGATTGCTCGCAAAGCAGCGCAGGTTACAGGAGTAGAAGGTGATGACATTATGGTCGCTCGTGCGCGTCAAACAGCATTAGCCAATAATATTGCTAATACCGAATATTACAGTTGCAATTTAATGGGCGATATGAAAGGCGAGCCTTGGTTAAAACGAAAATATGATTGTATTTTACTTGATCCACCTCGCTCTGGAGCAAAAGAAGTGATTGAACATTTTGGTAAATTGGGTGCAAAACGTATCGTCTATGTCTCGTGCCATCCAGGTACTTTAGCGCGTGATGCCGATGCTTTAGTAAATACGCATGGTTACAAATTGCTTGGTGCAGGTATTATGGATATGTTCCCGCATACCGCGCATGTTGAGTCAATCGCAGTATTTGAGAAATAGGAAATAGATATGTCATCAGAAGCATTAGAATTTTCAGCAGGCTTATTTGCTGATTTATTTGCAGATAATCTCGAAATTAAAGCCACAAGTATAGGGCATTATCAAACCTATGGTTTTGTGCTGGCGATAGCATCCTCTCCAGAAAAACTCAGTCCTGTTGAGTGGCAACCCTTATTATTTAAAGAAAATAAATTACCTGATTTTTCGTCTCCCGAATTAGGCAAGACATTTACTTATAATATCCGCAGCTTATGGGATTATCTTAATGACCAACTAAAAAATGAAATGGTGATATTACCCGATGCTTGTCAATATTCCGCTGATACAGGTGCTAGTCAAGCACTTATCGAATATTGTTCAGGTTATTTAAAAGGCTATGTTTGGCTCAAAGATGTATGGGATAATGCAATAGCGTCACCACAAACAGGTGACTCAAAAGTTAATATGATGATTAATATGCTACTCTTTGCATTAATGAGTTTTAGCAAAAATCCTAAAGAGCTTGAAAAAGAAAAGCAATTGATGAGTGTCGATAAAGCGTGGAAGCTATTACCAACCCTTCTCACAAGTGTCGGTATAAATGGTCAAGCAATGAGTGAAATTAAAAAACTCACAACAGAGCAAGATGCAAAACTAGAAGCCATCCAGCCTGTAGCAAAAATAGGGCGCAATGATCCATGCTATTGTGGCAGTGGTAAAAAGTATAAAAAATGCTGTTTACAGTAAATTGGCTATCTTAAATGTAATAATTCAGCTTGCATTTATTTTGCCAGATTTCTGGGTTAAAAGTGCTCATTTATACGCACAAACTTCGCCCTTTCGCCTTGAAATCGAACAAAATAGAGTACAAGCTGAGTAGTTACCTAAGTTGCTAGATTAATTTTGCGCGAGTACTTACTTCGTTTTATATTTTTTATGACAAGCAGTACAAGCACCCGCCGTTTTCTTGAACTGTGCTTTCATAGCGGCTTCATCTCCTGTCTTGGAGACTTTGGCTAAAGCTTTAGCTTCATTTTTAAGGCTTTCATATTTTGCTGCAAAGTCTTTCATATTTTTCCAGATTGCTTCTTTTGCATCGCTATCATCAACATGATCTTCTCCTGAGTCTTTAGGAAAGCCTTCCATTAAATTAAGATGTGATGCTGTTGCTAAACCATCGGCATATTGTGCAAAGGCTTTCGCATTAAACTCAGTTTTACCCTTAACCATTGCTCCCATTGGGCTGAGATACCATTTGTAGACCGTCATAGTAGCTGTACGGAAGTCGTATGATTGTTCTGCAGAACGAGTATTTTTAGTGAAATGTTCGGAGTGTGCAAAGCTAATTGCACCCCAAGTCGATAATGTTACTAAGGTCGAAGTGGTTAGTATTTTTAAATATGTTTTCATTATTGCTGTCCTATTTGTGTTTAAATTGAAATATATGCTTGTAAGAATATATTTATATGCTAATATGCCGCCAAATTAAATCTGACAGGGGTAAACATCGTGAAAAATCAATTAAGAATCAAAGTATTTAAAGGTCTTTTTTATGTAATAGCTTTAGGAGTTATTTCTTCTTATATGGCTGTTTCTGCAAGTTCAGATAAAATTTCTCCTATTGTTGATATACAAAATTTACCTGTTTGTGATATCGATACACTGAAAGATTAGTAATTATTTAATTCCCTCCTTATTTAGCTCATTGTTTTTTGTGAGACAGGGTTTTTGACCCTGTTTCTATCATTATTAGGTGGTTGGAGTACTATATTAGACCACTACAAACTGTCCCATCATGCCTAAATCTTCATGTTCTAAGATATGGCAGTGATACATATAAGGGCTGTTACTATCGGTATAATCTGTCATTTTTACAATAAATTTGACAGACTCATTCGGTGGAATATACACCGTATCCTTAAAGCCTTTTTCATTGGCTGGCACATTAGCTGCACTACCATTACGTTCAAGAAGCTGGAAATGAGTCGCATGAATATGGAAGTTATGATCCATCATCATATTATTAGTGACTTCCCATATCTCTACCGCATTAATAGGTACTGTCTCGTTAATGACGCTCATATTCATTGATTGACCATTAATAAGTAGTTGTCCCATTCTGCCCGATAATGTGAAGGATCGAGTATTAACTGCATCGCTAGGATTTAATGACGGCAGCGAGATAAGGTTTGTTGGGAGTGCATTTGCTTTAATAGCCTTCTTATTGATATTGACTTGAAACAACTCTTTGCCACTGTTCTTGTCTTTAAATATCTCAAACTTGCCTAAGTCATGACTAAAATCGACGATAATTTCGGCACGCTCTGCGGGACTTAGCCTTAGCTCTGTTAGCTCGACAGGAGACTCTAAAAAAGAGTTATCAGTAGCGATTTGTTTAAATGATCTTCCTGAAGCAAAGGCGAAGTTATAAATGCGTGCGTTAGAGCCATTAAGTATTCTAAAACGAATTTGTTTCGCTTCAACCTCAATATAGGGCTTGATCACACCATTCACCAAGAAAGTATCACCTTTCCATCCATGCATCATTTCTCTACGCGAAGGAGCATAATCAAAAGAGCCGTTACTATTAAAACGGCGATCTTGGATAATAAGAGGGATATCATCAACACCATAGTTTGTTGGTAAATCGAGTGTTTTACTATTGTCATCATCAATAATAATTAACCCCGCCAAGCCATGCATAACATGCTCTGCTGTTTTTCCCATTAAATGCGGATGATACCAATTTGTACAAGCATGTTGATTGACCTTATAAGAGGCTGTCCATGATTGACCCGATTTAATAATTTGATGTGCAGCACCGTCCATTTTTGCAGGAACGTGCATTCCATGACCATGCATAGTGGTATCTTCACCTAATTGATTTTTATAGCGAATATCAACCTTTGTATTATTTGTTAAACGTAATGTAGGGCCAAGATAGCTACCATTTATTCCCCATGTTGCGGTGCTTGCATTGTCAAGGAAATTGCTTGTACCTTTTTGTAGTGTTAGATCATAAAATAGGCGACCATTAACCATTTTCCCTTTATGTTCTTCAGGGATAATTAAAGGCTTATTAAATAGACTGTTTCCTCCGCCAGTACCTCCGCCAGTACCACCACCACCAGTAGCACCACCAGTAGCACCACCAGTACCGCCACCAGTTCCGCCACCAGTACCTCTGCCAGAATTATTACCTGATACTGTACTGCTACTACCGCCACATGACGATAAGCCCAGTGCGG
>JALVDG010000104.1 GCA_027009095.1 Thiotrichaceae bacterium | reverse complement strand
GTAAAGCGATATACTCCTGATCACCCTGTAAAGCATAATCCAAAGCAGAAATCTCAGTAGCAGGTGTCTCCTGTGCAACATGCGCGATGACCCAACTCGAAGGTAAGCTAAACTCACCAGAATCTTGATGTAGCTCACCACGAATCAAGGCAAATAAGCTTGATTTACCCGTGCCATTTGCTCCTGTTACCCCCACTTTTTGACCTGGATGGATTTTAAAAGTGGTATCAGTAAGTAATTCACGACCGCCACGGCGTAGGGAAAGTTCTGAGAGGATAATCATGGGTTATTTCGTGTTAGTGATGGAGATAATTATGAGATTACGCCATTCTTCTGTTTCAATCTTTAACAAAAGTTCTTGATGTCTAATATATTAACAATCATTAAGCTGACTCACTGTATCCGCCAGTTTGATGCTGATGATTGTTGTTAGTTTTTATCGTTATAATGCAACTACTCAGCTTGAATTATATTTTGCCCGATTTGTAGTTAAAAGTACTCATTTATACGCATAAACTCCGTTAGAAATTTAAAAAGAGATAAATCGTAAGTCTTATAAAGTATAAAGAGCAATATCCATATAACTTATAAGGAAAAAAATTCATAATACAGAATAAGTATCACCTGCAAATAATTAAATATTATTATAATAATTAAAAAAGTTTATCTATTATTGTATTGATAATTGAAATACAAATATTAGGGCATATAATACACACAAATAGATTATTTTTTAGTCTAGATGCAATAATTAAGAAAAACTAAAGTCTATCTATCTTCAAAATAGGATCTATCAATAAATAACTTTCGACTTATTTCAGTTATAGAAAGTAGGGCTTAATTTTTTGCGATGGTAGCAGTTATGGGGAAAATGAATTTACAGGAGGCTCGGCATTTGTTAATGCGCACGGGCTTGGGCGCACGTTGGCATGATATTCAGCGTTATCAAAATTTATCAAAAAAGAGAGGTGTTCATCATGCTGTATACAGTTCTTCTAACCGTTGGATGTTGCCTCCTCCCAAGTTAGCGACTTGGATTTCTTGGAGTGTTAAACAAACACCAAAACAAAGACAACACTTACGTCGTCGTTTAAACAGAGATAAGCAAGTACTTAAGCAATGGTTCGTAAAAAATATGCTAAGGACTCCTTATCCTCTAACAGAGCGTATGATGCTTTTTTGGCATAATCACTTCACTTCTTCGATTAACAAGGTGAATCAACCGAACTTGCTATTAAAGCAAAATATTTTATTTCGTCGTCATGGTTTAGCTAACTTTAGACAGCTCTTGTATGCGGTATCACGTGATCCTGCGATGTTGATTTACTTAGATAATGACTCCAACATAAAAGGTAAGCCGAACGAAAATTTTGCTCGTGAATTATTAGAGCTGTTTACCTTAGGTGAAGGTCATTATACTGAAGCGGACATTCGAGCTGCTGCAAAAGCCTTTACAGGCTGGACGGTTGATCGTCGTAGTCAAAGCTTTGTCTTTCGTAAAGATTTACACGACAACAGTATTAAAACGTTTATGGGGAAAAGAGGACGTTTGAATGGTAAGCACATTATTGATCGTATTTTGCAAAATCCACATACATCTGAACATATTGCACGACAGTTTTGGGCTGAGTTTATTAGTGATGAAAAACCAAATTCACAGACGATAAGACGTTGGGGAAATATTTTCCGTCGTTCTCATTATGATATTCGCACTTTACTCGTTGCGGTATTAAATAGCTCCGAATTTTGGTCATCACGTTATCGTGGAGAGAAAATAAAATCTCCCGTTGAACTGGTGGTGGGAACATTGAGATCGCTTATTATTAAGCCGCCTAGCACTAAACGTATTGTCAATATTTGCGATACGCTAGGTCAAAAGCTTCTCTCACCTGAGACTCCTAAAGGGTATGCAGGTGGTCAGGAATGGATCGATACTTTCACTCTTCCTACGCGTATTAACTTAATGGCTGAATTTATTAATAAAGCCAATCGTCGTGATATATCAAGGATTCCTAAGTTAGCGATAAAAGATACTGAACACTGGTTATTACCAAGAAAACCTATTCGTAAATCATTATCACATGCACTTAATCAGCAACAAAATTTGCACGCTTTATTAACCGACCCTGCTTATCAATTAACTTAAAGGAGCCTTTATCATGAAACGCAGAACGTTTATCAAATTAGGCTCTTTAGGAGCACTACCACTTGCCACGGGAGTATTTGCCGAAAATGCTCAGGCATCCCAGAGAAGAAATAATTCGGCATCAAAAAAACGTACCGTGGTTTTGGTTGAGTTACGAGGTGGAAATGATGGTTTAAATACCTTAATTCCTTTTACTGATCCCTTGTATTATAAATTACGACCTAGTATCGCAATACCTAGAAAATCAATGCTGCCTATTAGCGATTCTTTAGCAATGCACCCTTCTCTGCGATTATTGCAGTCTTATTGGCAACGCAAAGAAATGGCTTGGTTGCAAGGTGTAGGTTATCCTCGTAGTAATCGTTCACATTTTAGATCTATTGATATTTGGGATACTGCTTCAAACTACAATCAAACAATAGATGAAGGCTGGGTTGCTAACTTATTAGGTATGAACCATGATATTACAGGGCTTGCCTTTAATACGGATCTTGGACCACTTTCAGGAAGCAAAGCCAATAGCTTAAAAATAAATGATATTAATACGTTTGTGCGTAGTAATCAGTTAATGAAAGCGAGCACTTCTAATAGCAGTAATAATGCACTGTCTTATTTGTTAAAAACAGAACGTATTGTGGCAGAGTCAACGGAGACACTGAAAAGTTATTTAGTCAAGGCACACGATGTAACAAGGAGTTTTCCACGGCATTCGTTTGGTAAAGAATTTGCTTCTGTAGCACGTTTAATTAATAGTGGTATCGGTATTCCTAGTTATAAAATTACCCTCAGTAACTTTGATACCCACGCGATGCAAACACATGAACATTCTCGCTTACTTAAAATGTTAGCCGATAGCCTGCATGCTTTTGCACAAAATATGAAACGCAATGGACATTGGGATAATGTGCTAGTGATGACATACTCTGAATTTGGTCGTCAAGTTGCTGAAAATAGTAGTAGAGGAACAGATCATGGAGAAGCTTCTGCTCACTTAGTAATGGGCGGGAAAATACGTGGTGGAATTTATGGTAAAAACCCTGATTTGCAACGTTTAAGTCATAATGCACTACGCCATAGTATTGATTTTCGCTCCGTCTATGGCACAGTCGCTTCACGGTGGTGGGGGTTGCGCAATCCATGGAATCGTCCCTTGATTCCTTTTGTGTAACAGTACATAAACTGATGTTACGCAGTCACTCTTCAGAATATCAGTGAAGGTTTTCATAGCCCTTTTAAATTTAGGTTCTTTGTAACTACTCAGTATAATCTGTTTACCTAAAGGCAAGGGTTTAAACCTTCTTTATGGAAGTTATCAATAGCCTCTCTCTTACATAAATTCAAATTAGATTGTTTTAACTAAAATATGCTACCCTTTAGTACTCCATCAGCCCCCGAAACTTGATTGGAGTGCTAACACTATTTAATAACTAAATGTAGTTATTATACCACCCTATACTACTTTTATCTTTTTACCTAGAGGCTTGTGTCGTTCATGATCGAATTTAAAAGTGTCAGCAAGCGTTATCCTACTGGTCAAATTGCACTATACAATGTCAATTTGACCATACACCAAGGAGAAATGGCATTTATAACAGGACATTCTGGTGCAGGAAAAAGTACATTACTTAAACTAATCGCCTTACTTGAGCGACCAAACCAAGGCAAAATAATTGTTGATGGTTTTGATCTCCAACAGTTAAAGCATCGTAAAATACCAGCATTTCGCCGAGGTATTGGCGTTATTTTTCAAGATCATCATTTATTATCTGATCGTACTGTTTTTGATAATATTGCCTTACCCTTGATGATTTCAGGTATGCAACCCACCGATATTAAACGTCGTATTCATGCGGCATTAGATAAAGTAAATTTACTCGGTAAGGAAAAAGAATTCCCTTTGATGCTATCAGCAGGAGAGAAACAACGTGTCGGTATAGCAAGAGCCGTGGTCAATAAACCAAACATTATTCTTGCCGATGAGCCTACGGGTAATTTAGACCCTGTTTTAGCCTACGATATTATGCATACGTTTAAACAATTCAATGAGTTAGGATCAACAGTGATTATCGCTAGCCATGATCATAGCCTGATAAAGAGCATGAAAAAGCGTATTATTGTGTTACAAAAAGTACAGGGAGTTTAACTATGGCTTCCTCCCCCAATACACAGACTAACACACCTATTTTTAGCCGTTTTGGACAGCATAAAATTGCCTTTAAACACAGCCTAAAACAACTTTGGATTACCCCGTTATCAACATGGATAACCTTAGCAGCTATTGCCATTGCTTTATCACTACCTGCTGGCTTACATTTATTATTACAAAACCTAAAAACATTGACCGATGATAAGCGTGAGATACCCACTATATCTTTATTTTTAAAACAAGACGTGACGGTGCAGCAAGCGCGTGACAGAGCAGAGCTACTCTCTGATCTTAATGAAATAGATAATGTACTGTTGGTTACTCGTGAAGATGCTTTAGAACAGTTCAAGCAATTAACAGGTTTTGCTGAAACACTCGAAACACTCAATGAAAATCCACTTCCGCATGTGCTAGTGATTACTCCACATATGAAATTAGTGGGCGACCCTGGTATTGACCTTCCTAAACTCGCTCGGCAATTAGAGCTATACCCCGATGTGGATGTAGTACAAATGGATATCGAATGGGTACAACGGCTACTGGCAATTTTGCGTATAGCTGATCGTGCCGTCCTCGTTATTTCTGCCCTACTCGCCTTAACCGTATTACTTGTGGTTGGCAACACGATTCGACTCAATATCGAAAATCGTAAAGAAGAAATAGAGGTAACACAACTTATTGGTGCAACCAACACTTATATTCGTCGCCCTTTTCTTTATGGAGGAGTTTGGTATGGTCTATTTGGAGGTATTCTTAGCCTTGTAATCGTCCACTTATCCTTATTATTTTTAGTTGGTCCTGTCAATCAACTGGCACGCCTTTATGGAAGCAACTTCACCATTACAGGGCTTGATGTTAAAGCAACACTGTTTATTCTTATCGTTAGTAGCCTGCTAGGCTTATTTGGTGCATTACTCGCCGTTGGTAAACATTTACGCCAAAATACATTGACTTAAGCTTCTTTAAAATATGGCGATAAAACAACTCCCCTCACACCTAATTAACCAGATTGCTGCTGGCGAAGTCGTAGAACGCCCTGCTTCTGTGGTTAAAGAGCTACTAGAAAACGCACTTGATGCAGGTGCTACGCAAATTGACCTAGAGATAGAACAAGGGGGAAGCAAACGCATTAGAATTCGTGACAACGGTTGTGGTATTCCCAAAGAAGAACTATCTCTGGCATTAAGCCGACATGCAACCAGTAAAATATCCTCACTTGATGACCTTGAACACGTCCGATCTTTGGGTTTTCGAGGCGAAGCGCTTCCTAGTATTGCCTCTGTCTCACGTTTAAGCATTAGCTCTAAGAGTAACGAGAGCAAATCAGCATGGAAGCTAGCAGGCAATGGAGGAGATGATTTTGAAGATCCCGAACCAACATCACACCCTCAAGGTACAACGATTGATGTACGTGATTTATTTTTTAATGTCCCTGCTCGTCGTAAATTTTTAAAAACGGAAAAAACTGAGTTTCGTCATATAGAGGATGTTGTCAAAAAAATAGCATTGAGCCGTTTTAAAACCGCAATCAGTTTAAAGCACGGCTCAAAAACCGTGCTACACCTTCAAGCAGCCAATGATCGTACCTCTTCAGAACGGCGCGTGGCCGAAATCTTCGGTCCTGCTTTTATGGAGCAATCTCTTTATATTGAGTACGAAGCAGCCGAGCTAAAATTATGGGGCTGGGTTGGTTTACCGACATTTTCACGCTCACAGGCTGATTTACAATATTTTTATGTGAATGAACGCATGATACGTGACCGTATTGTGACTCATGCGGTACGACAAGCCTATCAAGATGTGCTTTATCATGGTCGTCACCCTGCTTATCTTCTCTTCTTAGAACTTGATCCTGATAAGGTCGATGTAAATGCTCACCCAACAAAGCATGAGGTACGCTTTAGAGAAGCGCGTTTAGTACATGATTTTCTCTACAGAACACTACACAAAGCACTGGCAGATATTCGACCTAGTGATAATATCCCCTCAAAGACAACAGAAAGTATTACCGATAATGGTAGCCAGCAACAAACAAGTTACCCCTTCCAAAATACGCAGGCTAACTTAAGCATTCCTGTGCGCGAACAAATGGCTGCCTACCAACAGTTACACCAAGCACCACCATCAAAACAGAACAACCCTTTTATCGCAAGCATACCTTCATGTGCAGGTTTTTCGACTAACTCATTAGCCGTACAAACAGAACAAACGGCTGAAAAGACAGGAGAGATTCCTCCACTTGGTTTTGCAATCGCACAAATACATCGCATATTTATACTTGCAGAGAACGCACAAGGCTTAATTGTTGTCGATATGCACGCTGCACATGAACGCATCACCTATGAGTATCTTAAAACAAGCATGGCTGATGATAATATTCGCTCACAAGCCTTGCTTGTTCCTAACTCACTTGCCGTCAGCAAAAAAGAAGCAGATTATGCGATTGAGCATAGCGATGTATTCACTCGACTTGGATTTTCTATCGACAGGCTAGCACCTGAAAAATTAGTTATTCGTGCTGTGCCTACGCTATTAAAAAACTCCGATACTGCTAATTTAGTTAGAGACGTGCTTGCTGATTTAATTCAACATGGTAGTAGCGAGCGCATTCAACAAGCAATGAATGAAATACTCTCGACAATGGCCTGTCATAGCTCGGTACGCGCTAATCACAAACTAAGCATACCCGAAATGAATGCATTATTACGCGATATGGAACGCACCGAACGCAGTGGTCAATGTAATCATGGTCGCCCTACGTGGACTCAACTCACTATCGACCAATTAAATAAGCTCTTTATGCGTGGACAATAATAATGACAGATACACAGGATAAATACTCTCTTCCTCCCGCTATCTTTATTATGGGACCTACCGCATCAGGAAAAACTGATCTTGCAGTTAAACTCACCGAACACTTTCCTATTGAAATTATTAGTGTTGACTCTGCCCTTATTTATAAAGACATGAGTATTGGTACCGCTAAACCTGACAAAGAAACACTAAAAAAAGCACCTCATCGCCTTATTGATTTTCTTGACCCGTCTCAAGCCTACTCTGCGGCTGACTTTCGGCGCGATGCATTACATGAAATGGAAGAAATCACTGCAAATGGCAATATCCCTGTCTTAGTAGGCGGCACTATGCTCTATTACCGTGCCTTAGAAAATGATTTAGCCAAGCTTCCCTCTGCTGATCCAGACATTAGAAAGAAAATTGATTTACAAGCCGAAAAAGAAGGCTGGAATGCATTACATCAACGCTTAGAACAGGTTGATCCTGACTCAGCAGCTCGTATACACCCCAATGATTCACAAAGAATACAACGCGCACTTGAAGTTTATGAAATTACAGGAAAACCTTTAACCTCATTGCATAAAACCGCAAAGCATGACACTTTACCTTATCGTTTACTAAAAATTGCACTGATACCTGAAGACAGAGAATGGCTTAGAGCGCGCGCTGCACTGCGGTTTGAGCAAATGATTGAGGAAGGTTTTTTAGATGAAATGCAAGCTTTATACGACAGAAGGGACTTAAATCCTGATCTTCCTTCTATTCGATGTGTAGGTTATCGACAAGCTTGGGACTATTTAAACGGAAATATAGACTTCAATGAGATGAAAAACCGTGCTATTGTGGCAACACGTCAGCTGGCAAAACGTCAGATGACTTGGCTACGCTCTGAGAAGGAAGTTTCACGTCATGATGCAAAACATTATGACCTCTCGTCAATTATCGAGGAAATAAGGTATTTTTTAGATAAAAACATCGTATAACCGACAGAATGGGCTTCCTAAAGTTTCATAAAACCTGATAAGATTCTTTTGCCTGCACGGAATGCGGCCGACTGAACAGTAATAAAGAGAATCTCTCACTTAGAGCTTACCTAATTTCACCCCCCGTAATAACAGGTAAACATTTGATTTTCGATTTACTAATTGAGTTCGTAAATATAACATTCTAATAACCACAAACTAAAAAAAATACTGGAGAAAAACATGTCATCCAAAGGGCACATGCTACAAGAACCCTTCTTAAACGCACTGAGAAAAGAACGCATCCCCGTTGCGATCTATCTCGTAAACGGCATTAAATTACAAGGCACGGTTGAGTCATTCGACCAATTTGTCGTTTTATTGGGAAACACCGTTAGTCAACTGGTTTATAAACACGCTATATCGACCATTGTTCCTGCTAGACCAATAAAGTTATCGTTTGAAGACGACGAGTAAAATACTCATTGTTAGCATGTTACCTTTTGATTTTAACCCTCTGGTAACATGCTAAGAAAACTTCTCTTATTTTGGATTCTCTGATTGGAACTATTCGACCTATCTAGCCAAACTGATGCCCGTATTGATACAGCGGTATTAGTTCAACTTAATATTGGTGGCAAACGAAATACTCGTGATGCTGATGAATTTATAGAGCTTGTACGCTCAGCAGGTGCAGAAACAACTGCCCTTATCCAAGGCACACGCCATACTCCTAACGCACGGTTTTTTGCAGGAAAAGGCAAAGCCGAAGAAATAAAACAAGCAGTTATCGCACACAATGCCGATGTTGTTATTTTCAACCACTCTCTTACTCCTGCCCAAGAACGAAACCTCGAACAGCTTTGTGAATGTCGCGTATTAGACCGCACTAGCCTGATTTTAGATATTTTTGCTCAGCGCGCCCGCTCTCACGAGGGAAAGTTACAAGTCGAGCTAGCACAGCTAAAACATATGTCTACCCGATTAATTCGTGGTTGGACTCACCTTGAGCGCCAAAAAGGTGGTATCGGTATGCGCGGACCTGGAGAAACTCAACTCGAAACTGACCGCCGCTTATTGAATATTCGCATCAAGCAAATCAAGAAACGTCTAGAAAAAGTTGGCAATCAACGTGAACAAGGTCGCCAATCACGGCAAAAGGCAGAAATCCCCACTGTCTCACTAGTTGGATACACAAATGCTGGCAAATCAACGCTCTTTAACCGTATAACAGAGGCGAGTGTCTACGCAGCTGATCAGCTCTTTGCAACACTTGACCCTACCCTGCGTCGTGTAGAGCTTAGCAATCAACAATCAATGATTCTTGTCGATACGGTAGGTTTTATTCGTGATCTTCCTCATGATCTTGTGGTTGCCTTTAGAGCAACCTTACAAGAAACAGCAGAAGCAGATCTTATATTACACGTCATTGACAGTAATGATGATCAGCGCGATATGTATCGACAACAAGTTAATGATGTTATTCACATGCTTGGTGCTAAAAATGTACCACAAGTTGAAGTAATGAATAAGATCGACTTGTCGAAGCATACCATGAGAGTTGACCCTAAACATGCAGGCACACCAAGTCGTGTATGGTTATCTGCTCATACGGGAGAAGGTGTTGATGAGCTACTTGAGTTTCTGGGTAAAATATTCGCCAAGCATGTTTTTGAAGGAACACTCACCCTTCCCCCGAGTAAATCACGCTTACGCGCAAAGCTCTATGCAGATAATGCAGTCATTAACGAGTCTACTTCTGAGAAGGGTGAATATCTACTTGAAGTAAAAATTCACCAACGACGATTAGACAGTCTGCTTAATGATGAAAATATCACACTCGAACAAATCACTGATACACCAGATCAAAAAATAGAGTGATCACGCACAAGTACCTATTATTTATTGCCTTACCGCAATACACCGATTCTTTTTACAATCAAGTGTTGGCGGAATTAGTATGCTACAATTGGAAATTGTGCCATTTTTTATATTCTCTTTTTTTACCAAATGATTGTATTGATTTACCTCTCGCGATAGCCTCGCCTCATCGGTACTGGTTGAATAAATCAAATAACTTGTTGGTCCTCCACATGCTTTAGCACCATAAGCAATTGATCGACACTGCCCTACACTATTACAGCCCTTATCTCTCACAAGCTCGGCAATACTCTTTTGTAACTCGGCTTTTGTTAGTTTAGTATCAACATGATGCTTTGCCTTATTTCCATTACATGCTGTTAAAATTTGAAACATCAACAACATACCAACAAAGTATAATCCTGTCTTCATATTAAAACCTCTTTCTATTTTATTGTTACCATTCATTCTTTATGTAAAAATGCCTAAGAAACGTACATGAAATACTCAACCTTTAAGGATTTTTGCTATGACATTCACATGGAATAAAGCATTACTGCTGTCATTTCTTCTACTTAGTGGCTGCGGAGAAAATGATGATCTACAAGGTCAAACAACTCAAACAATAAATATATCAGCAGATACCATTGTCTTATCAAACAACGGAGTAGGTCCTATCAACTCAACGACTCCTTTTAATATCCATAAGATAACTGAGACCTTTCCTAAACTTAATGTATCACAACAGACTAACTTCCAAGAAGGCGAAGCATATCCCGTAATACGTATTGCCAAGGGTGCTAAAACACTTATGACAATAAATCCTACAGCCGATCACAAAGCTATCTACTCTATTGTAGTAGAAGATAATTTAATTCATAACAGTTTAGGTCATCGACTCGGCACTAAATTTAGTAATATTTACAGCATCAATCATGTTGAAAAATGCCTTGCGGGGCAAGAAGAGCTATCAGGAAAAACAATCTGTTACGCCCCTAATCAACGTAATATTCTTTATATATTTGCAGGTAGATGGAATGGTCCAGATAGAGAAATACCACCTGAAGATGTACTCGCAACATGGACACTTGATTCTATTATCTGGAAACCTCAATCCTGATCCATCCCTCTCTTTTCTATCTATAAGCTGTCAAGGGTGTCTATTGCCCTGACAGTTTATAAAATATCAATAATGAATTTACGGTCTTTTTAGGCTATTCTCAAATTATATCGTCTCGTCTAAATACTTATGGAACGTACATAAAATAACTTCAATACTCTAACTTATTTCATGCACGTTCCCATCCTTTGAGATTATTTGGAGTAAATATCATGATTCCATTTATTAAACCCACTTTATTTATTAGCCTCCTTTCTACCGTGCTACTTCTCACATCATGCGGTGGAGATAACAAAAGCTCAACCAATACTGCTAATACTAAACATGTTGCTATTACACAAATTGTTGAGCATCCTGCGCTTGATGCTGCCCGTAAGGGAATAAAGGATGAGCTAGCAAAGCAAGGTTTTGTTGAGGGAAAAAACCTAAAGTGGAGCTACGAAAGTGCCCAAGGCACTCCCGCAACGGCTTCAGAAATAGCGAAAAAATTTGCAGGGGAAAAACCTGATGTGGCGGTTGCCATTGCGACTCCTTCTGCACAAGCACTCGCATCATCGTTGCATGATACACCACTCGTTTTCTCAGCTGTCACAGACCCTGTTGGTGCCAAGCTTATCTCATCAATGAAAAATCACAAAGAGAATATAACGGGAGTCTCCGATTTATCACCTGTCAAACGTCAGATGGAGCTGATAAAAGAGATCGTACCTAGTGCTAAAAACCTTGGTGTTATTTTCAACCCTGGTGAAGCAAACTCTGTTACCTTGGTTAATTTAGTAAAAAAATACGCACCGACTGTTGGTATGACAATGATTGAAGCGGGCTCTCCAAAATCATCCGATGTACTTGCGGCAGCACGCTCTCTTGTAGATAAAGTTGATGCCATTTATATTCCAACCGATAACACGGTAGTTTCGGCATTTGAAGCCGTTATAAAAGTAGCGCAAGAATCAAAAATACCTGTTATTGCAGCAGATACTGACTCAGTTAAACGAGGCGCTATTGCGGCATTAGGCTTTAATTATTATGATCTTGGTCGCCAAACAGGAAAAATGGTTGTAGCAATATTAAACGGAAAATCGGCAAAAGAGATTGATGCAGAGGGTGTAGAAAAAACAGAGCTATTTGTAAACCCTGAAGCTGCCTTAAAAATGGGGGTAACACTCAACAACACTCTTATCAAAAGAGCTAAAGAAGTTATCAAAACCAGTGTAACGAAGTAATGACGACTATTGCAGCATTAGGAGCACTCGAAAGTGGTCTTATTTTTGCTCTGGTTGCTTTTGGTGTTTTCTTATCATTTAGGATACTAGAGTTTCCAGACTTAACCGTTGATGGCAGCTTTCCTCTTGGTGCTGCCGTTAGCGCTAGCCTTATTGTGACAGGCACTAACCCTTGGCTAGCGACTATATTGGCATTTTTTGCGGGAGGCATGGCAGGAGTCGTTACCGCATGGCTAAATGTAAAACTAGGGATTCTTAACCTACTTGCCTCAATACTCACCATGATCGCCCTATACTCTATTAATTTGCGTATTATGGGCAAACCCAATATTGCTTTACTTGGCGAAACAACTGCTCTTACACCAATAGAGTCATGGGGACTACCTTCTTATATTAGTACTCCCATCGCTTTTGCAATTGTCACCTTAGTTGTCTTTATTTTACTTGCATGGTTTCTAAATTCAGAAATTGGTCTTGCGATGCGAGCTACGGGTGCAAATGTACGCATGGCTCGCGCTCAAGGGATTAACACACAAAGAATGACTATTCTAGGTATGGCAATATCCAATGGAATGGTGGGTTTAGCAGGTAGCTTATTTGCACAGAGTCAAGGCAGTGCCGATATTACGATGGGTGTGGGTATTATTGTTATTGGACTTGCTTCTGTGATTGGTGGTGAAGCTATCTTATCCACTCGCACGATGATACTCGCCTTGCTTGCTTGTATCTTTGGCTCTATTTTATATCGCTTTGCCATCGCGCTTGCTTTAAATGCTGATTTTATTGGACTAAAAGCTCAAGACCTAAATTTAGTTACTGCTATCTTAGTCACTTTGGCGATTATTGCCCCGAATATAAAATCCTCCCTCAATCAGCGTCTTTCCAAATGATTACACTCAAAGACATTCATGTTACCTTTGCTAAAGGCACTCCACTTGAAACTAAAGCACTACGCGGTGTTAATCTAAAAATAAAAGATGGTGAATTTATTACCGTTATTGGTAGTAATGGCTCTGGAAAGTCTACCTTATTGAATTTACTCAGTGGTGAAATTCAAGCTATTTCTGGCAATATCTATATTGATGACGTTGATGTCACTCAAAAAACAACATCACAACGCGCAGGGCTAATATCAAGAGTATTTCAAGACCCTTTAGCTGGTAGTTGTGAAAACCTGAGTATTGAAGAGAATATGGCATTAGCTTGGGGACGTGGAAGATCTCGCTCACTAAGCCAAGCAATACGCAAAAATAGGAAGATACTATTTTCAAAGCATCTATCACGGCTAGGATTAGGACTCGAGAAGCGATTAGAAGATAAAATGGGCTTATTATCAGGAGGACAACGCCAAGCTGTCAGTTTACTAATGGCAACACTTCAGCCCGCCAAAATTTTATTACTCGACGAGCATACTGCTGCTCTCGATCCAAAAACAGCAGATTTTGTGCTTAAACTAAGCTGTGAAATTATCCAAGAGAACAAACTAACCTCTTTAATGGTGACACACAGTATGCAACAAGCTCTTGATGTTGGTACGCGCACTATTATGCTACATGAAGGGAATATTATTTTCGATATAGAAGGGGACGAACGAAGTAGGCTGGAAATACCCGACTTATTAGAGTTATTTAAGCAAACTCAAAAGGGCAAAGAGTTAACAGATGATAGCTTGCTACTAGGCTAAGCTAGGAAATGCCTCTAACACCATCAAATCC
>JALVDG010000103.1 GCA_027009095.1 Thiotrichaceae bacterium | reverse complement strand
TAGCCTGTAGCATTTTGAGCTTGTTGTGGCTCAGCCATAGCTACTTTTTTTACTTTAATCGCTTTTGCGTAAGCCTTGAGACTTAGTTGATGAGTAATCGGTAAAATAGCCACGGCTAAATCATTTACTTGCTCATTTAATGAAACTAACAAGGTTTTAAATACCTGTTCAGGCTTTAGCCCTAACAATGTTGCCGCTTCTTCGCCATAGGATGTATTATTAGGATCATGCTTATACTCATGAAGAGTATAAGCAATATTCGCTTTTTTAGCAGCTTGTATCGCTGGAGTCATTACACAATACTCTCTCTAAATACCCGAAGTACCCGCGCAACATCAGTTATTTAATAAAAGGAATCAAACCATAGCCTTGCCAAGGGGTATTAACTCCCCACCATTTCTTTCCTATGGTGGCATATAAAGAACGAAAATCAGTCGTATGATGGACGTTACCATTCTCATCTAAATTAGCAAGGTTTGGATGTTTTCCATAAAGACCACCACGGACTCGCCCCCCAAGTACCATATGTGCAGATGCTGTACCATGATCGGTACCACCACTTTTATTCACCTTAGCACGTCGCCCAAACTCGGAATACGTCATAATCAACACCTTATCCCACATATTATTTTTCTTCATAATGGTCGCAAAGGTATTCAAGCCATGAGCTAACTGATACAAAGCATTATTCTGCTTGCCTAGTTGAAGAGTATGAGTATCAAAACCTTCTTGTGTCACTTTATACACGGGTGCGTCTACGCCACATAAAATCATACCAGCAACTGATTGCAAACTATGCCCTAGCTTTCCTTTAGCAAAGCCCCTAGCACCTCGTGTATAGGCTCTATTGACTCTCATTTGCTCAGTTATTTTCTTACCTACCTCATATAACTGATGCTGTTTATTCGTAATATGCAACAAAGCAGCCGTTTGTCGAGAGACATCTACATCTTTTATATAGTATGCCTGTTTTTCAAAACTCTTAGGATTTTGCATGGTTATGCAATTAAGATTAGTCCCGTCTAAAGGTCCTAAAATAGCCTGCCCTTCACGTACTGCAATACCATGCAAACCTTTTTTGTATTGTGGTAGCACTTTTGATAACCAGCCATCACTTAAAACCTGATTAGCACTTGATGCAGTGTCCCAAATATCAATAGAACGAAAGTGTGACAATACTCCTTGCGGATAACCAACTCCCTCTATCCACGCCATTTGCCCTGCATCCCAAAAGTGAGAAAGTGCTTTTAGGCTTGGATTCAAAGCTTTGCCATTTTTTAGTTCAAATAATTTATGCTTTTTTAGTTCTAACGCAAGATGCTTACGATATTTATAATAATAATCATCCCTATATGGAACCAAGGTGTTAAAACCATCATTTCCACCCTTTAACTCCACCAATACCACTATTTTATCTTGACGCTGAGGCACACCAGAGGCATATACAAACTCTGGAAGTACTCCAGCGGCACTTAACAAACTACTGTATTTTAAAAAATCTCGACGATCCATCGTGTCGCTCCTCAATTCACCTGGTAAGCAGGGTCTAGCACAAGCGCACGCGCAAGACGCTGCTTTCCCAATGTTAAATCAACCTTTTCCACTGGTCTCGTTGCTAGTAACCATTCTTGCATACGCTTCCCTGAGACATTAGGCAAACGCCTTGATACACTTCCACCCACTTTAAAACGACTACCACTCAAATCATTCATTAAAGCCGTACGAATCAAGATTGACTGGGTACTGATCCAATCAGTCCCTCCCGACCATCCTTTAACGCTCGGATGCTGGAATACTCCTTGCCCCATAATATTTAAACTATGCTCAATACCACGGCGAGGTAATGGATAAGGCAAAGCTCTCAGAGTTCCTATCGCTAAATCAATAGGTGACTTGATAAGTCCACCACGATTACGCTTATCCCAGAACTCCTTACTTGTCAGTACAGCATGTAATAACTTAGCGATACTGTAATTAGAACCACGGAAAATATTCGCCCATTGTTGAATAACATGGGGATTAGGACGCGAGACATTAATAAATTCATGCCACATTTTTTCAGCAATAACTTCTGCTGTACGCTTTTGCTTTAATAAGATATTAATAATATGCTCGCCATTGAAGTTTCCACGATGCCCTAAAAATGTTTTAACACCATTGTCATGCTCTGCAACATTATTAAAAAACTTACCCTGCTTGTTTACCGTCCAGCCAGTAAAGGCACGTGCCGCCTCTCTTATATCAATCTCTTTAAAATATCCTCGCCCCAAAGTAAACAACTCTAAAACTTCACGAGCAAAGTTTTCATTAGGCTTCTTTTTGGTATTTAAATTTCCATCTAAATACAATAACATAGCAGGATCTTTAGCAATTTCTCTTAGTAAAGAGCCATAATTACCCAAAGCATGCCTGCGAAATAATAAATTTTGTTGATAAAGAAAGTTTGCTTGCTTTGTTTTCTCAATAGATGAAGGGAAATGATTATGCCAAAACAGCGTCATGCGTTCTAAAAAAGGTGTTCTGGTGGTCAGTAGGTGCTTAACCCACCATGTTTGTAAAACTTTCCCTTCGTTCATCGCAATACGCCGCACCATATTACGTCGCCCAATATTATTGTATAAGGAACTCATCTTATGCCATGAGCTTAAGCGGGGTATTGCAGGTACACGTTGATTACGTTGCTGAAGTAACTGGGTTACTGCTTGATTTAGAGAAAGATGACTAACACGGTTAATCTCATTCCACTCAGCACCCAATCCCGTCCGCGAGACTAAATGTCTGGCTTCTACAAAACCTAATTTTGCCATAGTGTTTTTGCTCGAAAACTTATTGAAACTGATAACTTTTAATTATTAGGTTTAACCTAACTTCAGAAAAGTATAGTTCATCTTTTTTTTTAAACATTGTTGTATTTAGATCATGTATTATGAGATATTTGCCACAAGTTAAAAAAACAAGCAGCCTGTTTGCTTGCTATTTAAACAGCACGATTTAAGCAAAAAATACAACGACTCAAGCATTAGCCCCCTATTTTTTCTATCAATAAACAGGAGCAAATTATGTCATCTGCCGTTTCCCGAATACCAGCCGCCAACTCTGATGAGGCTATCCAACATTTTTCATCACTTCTTTCTCTCGAAACAGACTGCTGGGATGTAAACCACGCCATTACAAACGAGCGACAAGACTTTGTATTACTCGATGTTCGTGGTGAAGACTCATACGCAAAAGGTCATCTTCCTAACGCAATTAATCTACCTAATTGGAAAGTAAAAGAAGAAAACTTGAGAGAATATGATAAAGATACTTTATTTGTTGTTTATTGTGCGGGTCCTCACTGCAATGGAGCAGATAAAGCTGCACTTCACCTCGCCAATATGGGTAGACCTGTAAAAAAAATGATCGGTGGCGTTACAGGCTGGATCGACGAAGGGTTTAAATTAACCGATGAATAGCGGTGTAAATATCAGACATGCTAAAGAAAGCGACTGCCGCCAACTCTTATTACTGATGAAAAAATTAGCTATATTTGAGGGCTATATTGATGATTTCACCGTCACGGAAGAAGATCTTATCAATTATGGCTTCCAAGAGAATCCTAGCTATACAGCTATAATTGCTGAAACATCACAACAGCTCGTCGCTTATCTTGTCTATTATTTGATTCCCTTCACCTACGATTTACGGGCAACTCTATTCATTAAAGAACTTTGGGTAAATGAGCAATATCGAGGAAAAAATATTGGCTCACAGCTAATGCAAGCCACCATCGCAGATGCAAAAAAACAGCAATGTGGCAGAATAAAATGGGACGTACTCGCTGATAATAATGCTGCCCAGAAATTTTATCAGCAGCTTGGCGCTTATCATGATAAACGTTGGCAAGGGTACATTCTAAAACTTAGCTAAGAAAAGTCTAATTAAGGAATGGGAAGCCCATTGATTTTTCATTCCTAACTACGTTACATTGACTCACTGTATCCATCAATATAACGTGGTTGGAGTGCTAAACTTTGCTTGATTCTAAGTAACTCTTTACACATACTCAATCCATCATAATTATGAGTATCTCACATGATAGGACAACTACGCGGCAAACTCATCTATAAACAAGCTCCCGAACTGATGCTTGATGTCGGTGGAGTTGGCTATGAATTA
>JALVDG010000102.1 GCA_027009095.1 Thiotrichaceae bacterium | reverse complement strand
GCTAAAAACCAAGGTGTCTATTTTTTATTCGATGCAAGTTATTGATTTTAAACGTGCCTGTGGATTATGAGAAGTTACTGGTTCATCAACAATATTAAACTAGCAGATACAACGAGTCAGTTTAATGTTGTTGATAGGCGAGTTTTTATTTAACTTTTCATTTAACCGATGTAGTTTTCTTTTGTGGAACAATAGGTGTTACAACGGGAGTAGCAGGATAACCGTAGTAAGGCATTGGATAAGTATAAGGTGCTACATTGTAAGCACCACTCCAGTTATTTCCACCCCAATTATTATTATCAAATGAATCCATCATTTCATCCATCCAATACATAGGAGTCCAGACTGGCCAATCGTTTTCATCCCAATAAGGACCATAAGGACCCATTTTCCATTCACCACCATTACTACCAAACCAATTAGCTTGGGCAGAGAAAGGAGCAGACAATAATGTAACAAGTAAGGTAGTTTTAACGATTTGTTTTATTTTAGTTTTCATGAAACTCTCCGTAGCATTTTAGATTTATTATAGAAATAATATTAGTTTATAAATAAACACTAATATTATAATACAAAAATGCATTGACAAACGTCAATTATTAACTGATGTTACGCAGTCACTTTTTTAAAAATATCAGTTATAAAGTAAAAACACCCTACTCTCTGCTTTCCATAATTGCTCGTCTTTAAGACTTAACGCATCCAAATCATCAACGGTTGCTTCTTTATCATCCACCCACTCACGCAATAAAGTTGAACCATTAATAACATCAATAGCTAGTTTCCCTAATTCGTATTCGTAGGGAAAATCACGCCATAATTCATAATCGGGGTAGAGGTGTCGAATGGCTTTAAAGGCGAGTGCTTGTAGTCGCCATGGTTTGAATTTTTCGTGTTGATAATGATTGTCTTCGACGTATATTTGTACACCTGAGCAAAGTTTACCTTGGTGCTTATGGAAGGTCGGTTCAAACCATATCTCACCCAAGTGGCAGCCTTGCAACCATTGAGGGGCGAGTATTTGCATTTTTTGGATGATCCTTCCTGCATCAATATCGGGTGCGCCAAAGAGTTCTAAGGGGCGTGTTGTGCCTCGTCCTTCGGATAATGTTGTGCCTTCTAACATAACCGTACCTGCATAACACCGTGCCATCCAAAGGTTGGGCGCATTAGGACTAGGATTTATCCAAGTACGCTCCCCAAGCGGCCAGCCATAGCCAGGTGCTTGATTTGGCTGCCAGTTTTCCATTGTAATGATCTTACAATCAACATCTAGTGTTAAGGTGGCAATAAACCAGTTAGCTAGCTCCCCCATAGTTAGCCCGTGTCGCATTGGCATAGAACCTGAACCCACAAAGCTTTCCCAACCTGTTTGCAAGGATAATCCCTCAATAGGACGACCAGCAGGATTGGGACGATCTAATATCCATACCGCTTTATTTTTCTTTGCGGCAGCTTCTAAGACATAGCGCAAGGTGGTGATAAAGGTGTAGATGCGACAGCCTAAGTCTTGTAAATCAACCAATAAAACATCGAAACTATCCATCATCTCATCGCTAGGGTAACGCACTTCACCATATAAACTAAAAACGGGTATGCCATGTCGAGGATCAATATAATCGGGTGATTCCATCATATTGTCTTGCTTATCACCCCGTAAGCCATGCTGTGGCCCGAAAGCTGCACTGAGCTGAATATCGTCAAGCATGGCGATGGCATCTAAAGAGTGGGTTAGATCTTTTGTGACAGATGCGGGGTGCGCCAATAATGCGACACGTTTTCCCGCAAGGGGCTTGCGTAATGAAGCATCTTCAATAAAGCGGTCAATACCAAATTTCATGGATTTTCTCTAAGCGGTTTTTAGTTGATGGATAAAGCTTTGGCGATGATGAAAGTCGGGGGTATCGGCGGCATGCTTTAATGCTCAATAAGAAAGATCACCCTGTTTTGTTTCGATCACCATGCTTAAACCGATCTGTAATGGTTTATTTTTGGGATTATAAGGCAATATCGCCTTTGCTAAGCTAACTTTTATGCTAAGTTTTTGATCTTGTTGCTGCTGTATCCGTCAATATAACGTGGTTGGAGTACTAGGCACAGTTCAAATGCATGAGATTTAGCTAATTTCAAATACCATCTTCAACCATTGGCTCATATCCGCTATTTCTTCTGCACACAAAGAGTGCTCCATCGCATAGGCATGATCTTCAACCTGAAAGCCAGCTTCTTTTAGTTGTGGTACATAGGTTTGCCAGCTTAAAAGAGGAATTACAGGATCATGCGTACCATGTGCTGCAAAAATAGGGATTTTTTTATGATGTGCCTTTGTCTGTGCCAAGGTTGTCTCTGCAAAAGGCAGATAGGTTGAAAGTGCCATAATACCTGCTAATTTTTGCGGGTAACGTAGAGCCGTTTGCAAAGCAATCACACCACCCTGAGAGAAGCCTACGAGTAATATATTTTCTGCGGGAATGCCTTTTTCAATTTCTTCATCAATTAAACGCTTAATCCACGTAACGGTTGTTAGTACATCTTCTTCATTCGCCGTTTTACCTCGCTCTAGTGACAATAAATCGTACCACGCGGTCATTTCCATACCATTATTAAGCGTCACAGGGCGTACAGGTGCGTGTGGGAAGATAAAACGTATCCCTGCATTTTCTGGTAACTTCAGCTCTGGAATAAGCGGCAAAAAATCACGCCCATCTGCACCCAAACCATGTAGCCAGATAACACTTTTATCAATATTATCTGAGCTTTCTAGTATTTCAGATGTTAATTTCATCGCACTATGCTTCCAGTAGGGTTTCATTTGCAAATAAAGACTCAATCGTCTCACGCTCGCGAATGACATGAACTTGATCACCATCGACCAATATCTCGACCGCACGCGGACGGGTATTGTAGTTTGATGACATGGTAAAGCCGTAAGCCCCTGCTGAGCGAATTGCCAATAAATCACCTTGTTGTAGCTTTAAAGCACGACTTTTACCTAAAAAATCACCTGTTTCACAGATAGGTCCTACTACATCATATTCTTGAGCTTCGATATTATCTTGTTGATTCACTGCAACAATTTCCTGCCATGCTTGATATAAAGCAGGTCGAATAAGATCGTTCATTGCGGTATCAACGATCGCAAAATTCTTCTCATCACTGTATTTAAGATACTCAACTTGAGTGACTAAAATCGCGCTATTCGCTGCTATTGCACGACCTGGCTCGATAAGCACCTCATAATGTTTAAGCTTCTCATTGCTATATAATGCTTTGATATAATCAGCAGGTAGAGGCGGGGTTTCATCATCATAACGCACACCCAAGCCACCCCCTAAATCAAGATGCTCAATCGTAATTCCCTTTTCTTGCAGACGTTCAGCTAAGGCGATAACTCGCGCTAAGGCATCCATAAAAGGGGCAAGTTCGGTGAGCTGTGAGCCAATATGACAGTCAATTCCCTCGACTTTGATATGTTTTAGTGTTGCTGCATGCTCATATACTGCCTCGACTTTATTAATGTCGATACCAAACTTATTTTCTTTTAACCCCGTAGAGATATAAGGATGCGTTTGCGCATCGACATCGGGGTTAACTCGAATTGAAATGGCAGCCACTTTATTCATGCTAGCGGCAACTTCATTCAAACGTTGTAACTCACCTTCAGATTCAATATTAAAACAACGAATACCCACCTCTAATGCGCGTTGCATCTCGTCTTTACGTTTTCCCACTCCAGAAAAGACCACCTTTTTAGGGTCGCCACCTGCGGCTAAAATACGCTCTAATTCTCCCACCGAAACAATATCAAAACCAGATCCCATTCGTGCAAACAAATTAAGAATTGCAATATTTGAACAGGCTTTTACGGAGTAACAAATTAAATGTTTATGCTCACCAAAGGCATCATTAAAAGCGTTCCAATGACGCTCTAAAGTCTTGCGAGAATAGATATAACACGGTGTGCCATACTGTTCTGCAATATATTGAACGGATACGTCCTCAGCAAATAGCTGATTATTTTTATACTCAAAGTAATCCATAGGCGTTAGCTCTTGGTGATATTTTTATAGGGTGTTATTAAGGAAGGTTCATTTTATACTTCTTAGATTCACATTCCAGTAGTTAATTTAAGTATTATCAATCGACATCATTGTGCAGAGGCATCATTTCCCGT
>JALVDG010000101.1 GCA_027009095.1 Thiotrichaceae bacterium | reverse complement strand
AATTATCAGCGTTAGCATTGTTGTTTATATTCTGTTCATATTAAATCACCAAAGTAATGATAAATATAATGATCTGGTGAGAAATATGAAGAAATTTGTTTGTGGTTTATTAGTGCTAGCTAGCACTATAAGCCCACTTTATGCTGATATATTTAGTAATACAGTGCCTGCTGATTTAGTTGAACCAGAGGGTTTATATCAGTTGAGTAACCCAGACGTTGTATTAATGTCGGTAAAGACATTGGCAGGTGATGGTAGTGCGTGTAAATCTTCAAATGATTATGCGGGTTGTACTTTGCAAGATGTGTTAAAAGATCTTGATCCTAATGATGACTTCAAACCTGAAATTAATGTTCTTTTAAGCACGAATGATTTAATCCCTGATGCTAATACTTCTAATGCTAAGTTACGATTACGTGGACATTCTAGCCGCTTATCTCCTCAAAAATCATTTCGTATAAAGTTAAAAAGTAAAACCAATCTATGGCGTGGTGAAAGACGTATTCAGCTAATTAAGTCGGTGTATGACTTTACGCGCGTACGTAATGCATTAAGCTATGAGCTATTAACCAGTATTCCTGCTTTACCTTCTTTACGTTCTCAGTTTGTCAATTTATATATAGATGATAATGGTGTCTCAAAAGATTATGGCATGTTTACGCATGTAGAGCATGTTGGTAAAGAGTTTATGGTAAATCGTGGCTGGGACAAAGGCTCTGCAATTTATAAAGCAGAAAATTTTATGTATAAAACATCATCTGCTTTTGCTCTTAATGCAGAAGGAAAGCCTGTTGATAAGAAGGCTTTTGAGCAGATTTTAGAAATAAAAAGTGGTAAAAATCATAAAAAACTAAATGAAATGTTAGCGGCACTTAATGATCCGAGCCTTGATTTTAATACCCAAATTATGGGTAAGTATTTTAATTTAGAAAATTATCTATCGTGGCTTTCATTTAATATTCTGATTAATAATACGGATACTGTAGAACAAAATTTTTATTTATATAACCCAAAAGGTAAAGACGTATTTTATCTTATGTCTTGGGATAATGATTATGCTTGGGGTGTCAATCTTGATGATCCTAAAAGTACCATAGAGCAACAACCTCGTTGGTGGTACTCTGCTGCAAATTGGTGGGATGTTAAATTGCATCGTCGATTTTTAGAGCAAGAGGGTAATTTAGCACTGCTTAAAAAAGCAGTGACTGAAATGCGTAATAAATATCTAACAACGAATAAGATCAAAGCGATTACAGATAAATATTACCCTGTTGTTTTTCCTATTGTGACACGTTCACCTGATTTAGATGATTTGTATGTGGAAGGTGAAACAACGGCAATAAAGAAAGCTAATTACACGAAGATATTTAATCGCTTAAAGGATAATGTGGAGCAAAACTATCGCCTGTTTATGGAGCGTGCCGATGATCCTATGACATTTTATATCGATGAAAATATTCGTCTTGTAAATAATAAAATAAAATTTAGTTGGGATAAGGCGGTTAGTTTATTGCATCACCCAATAAGCTACGATTTAGAAATTGCAAGCAAGCCAACTTTTAAAGGGCAGGAGGTAGTACAGCGTATTACCAGCCTTCATGATAATAAATTTACACTTAATTGGAGTCATCCTAAAGGCACATACTATGTGCGAGTGATTGCACGAGATGCTAAAAACCCTCAATCACATTGGCAGATAGGGATGAATTACTTTGATGATATTGTGCATCCCGCAACAGGAGAGCCTATTCGTGGTGTGGTAAAGTTTGTGGCACAAGTTGATGGTAGCAGTACCATAAATACGCCTCCTGTAGCACAAAATTCTACTGCTTCAATACAATATAATACATCTACTTTAATCCCATTGAATGTCACAGATGCAAATGGAGATACACTCAGTATTAGTATTACAGAAGCCCCAACTCATGGTGTACTTCGTTATCAAGGTGGGACTAATTTACGATACACACCCAATGCAAACTATACAGGTAATGATAGCTTTAAATATAGAGCTAGCGATGGAAAATCATCAAGTAATATAGCGACAGTTAGCATGACTGTTTTAGGTAAAACAAATAGTATTCCCGTTGCGGTTAATATGGGGGTTAGTACTTCAAAAGGTCATGCTATAACGATTATTGCTCGTGGACATGACGCTGATACTAACGATAAATTGAGTTATATACTTTCATCACCACCGTCCCATGGAACAGTAAAGGTCAATGCTGAGGTTTTTACCTATACACCAAATGCATCTTTTGTAGGAGTTGATCATTTTCAATATGTTGTAAATGATGGAAAAGTAAATAGCAAACCTGCAAATGTTACTGTACGAGTTAATAAATCGAAACTGGATCCAACGCCCTCAACAAAAAAGGGAGGTGGTGCGATTGGATGGATGTATTTGTTGATATTATCTTCTTTAATTGTGGTTCGTAGATGCTATTTCTGTAAATAACTGATGTATTTTTCAAGTCACGACAGATTGTAAACTCCATCCATCCTTTGCCTTGAACTTGAACAAAATAGAGCGAAATTTAAGTAGTTAGTGATTATATTGAGTATTATATATACACACTAACTAACAATAACGGTATGCAACATCTTAATAGCTAATAAAATCAATAACCCAGAAAATAACTTCTTTAAAGTAGCAACAGGCAAACTATGTGCAAGTTTGACCCCCAATGGAGCGGTTATAAAACTAACAATCGAGATTAGTAATACAGCGGGCAAATAGATATAGCCAAGCGAATATTTAGGCATGCCTGTAGCATCTAAGCCGCTAATAAAATATCCTACTGTTCCTGCTAAAGCGATAGGTAAACCAATAGCGGCAGATGTGCCAATAGCATTCTGAATTTTAATATTGCACCATGTTAAAAAAGGCACCGTTAAACTACCTCCCCCAATCGCTACTAATGCCGATATTGCACCAATTCCACTACCAACGGCAGAAAGTCCTAATGTATTGGGTAATTGTCGAGAAGGCTTAGGTTTGATATTGAGCAGCATCTGTACCGATACAAACAACATGAATAAAACAAAAAAAATAGTGAGCGGTAAGGAGGATAAGTAAGAGGCTAAAAAAGTTGCGGAGAATGTACCTAGCAGAACTCCCACTGTCATGCGTTTAACAACAAACCAATTAACTGCCCCGCGTTTATGATGTGCATTAAGGCTGGAGATTGAGGTCATAATAATTGCCGCCATCGAGGTTGCTAGCGCAGCATGAACGATATACTCAATAGGAAAGCCTTGCATTACAAAAACAGTAGTCAATACAGGCACCATAATACCACCGCCACCAATGCCAAATAAGCCTGCAAAAAAACCAACGATAGCGCCAAGGCTAAGATAGGCTATAATCCATTGAATTTCCATAATAAAGGTCTGTGTGTTAGGGGATTATGGGATATAGTACAACGCTGGGAAGTTCTTAGGAAAATATAAAATGAAATACGTATTAAAAATAATATTAACCATTGCTTTATCGATTCCAGTGAGTGGATATGCAGATAGCAAAACAATAAAAATTCTACCATTAGGAGATTCAATTACCTGTGCCAGTAAGTATAAGGAGAGTTATCGCTACCCCTTGTGGAAACGTCTTATTGATGCGGGTAAACAGGTTGAGTTTGTCGGTAGTCAAATAAAAAAAGGTAATAACGGTAGAGTATGGAAGCCTTACAAGGGGCATCAATTTCCTGAAGCAAATGAGGGGCATTCAGGTTGGCGAGCAGATCAAATACTGGATGGGGTCTCGCGTACTTCGCAAGGTATAGATAAATGGTTAAAGGGTTATAAGCCTGATATAGCGCTCATACATCTGGGTACAAATGATGTATATCAATCACAAAATCCAGAGTTAACACGTGATGAAATTAAACTTATTATTGGTAAATTGCGAGATAAAAATCCTCAAATAAAAGTACTGCTCGCAAGAATTATACCCATGCGTTTGAATAAAGATGTACCGATTTTAAATAAGTTATTAGCTCAACTTGCAATAGAGTTGGATACTGCCCAGTCACCTGTGAAAAGTGTTGATATGTACTCTGGTTTTAGTATTCATACTGATATGCAAAAAGACAAAATTCATCCCAATGCCAGTGGTGAAAAGAAAATGGCAAAGCGTTGGTTTGATGCGCTAATGCGTTACCATTTTATTCCCTAAGTTATGAAAAAATTATTTA
>JALVDG010000100.1 GCA_027009095.1 Thiotrichaceae bacterium | reverse complement strand
CAGTTATTTGAGAATGAAAATGCTTTAGATAATCTGGAGAAATTTTTATCACTTAACGGCCCTGCGTTTTATGGTCTGCCTGTAAATGAGCAGCGCATGATATTGAATCGTGTTGACAATAAATTATCAATTCCTAATGATATTGAAACCTCTGAAGGAACAGTCACTGCATTTGATCCTATGATGGATGTGTATTGGCACGTCGCTAAGTAAGTACCCAAGCAAAAATCAATTTAACAAAGTTTAGTTTTTTTATTTTTTGATATTCAAGGCATCGCGACAGGAGCATAGTAGGCTATGTGAACCAAAGCAATAACTGTCATATCTGCCCTCTCAGATACTAGAGTACTAGGTGTTATGAGGCTAGCAGAAGGAATAAAGGCAGCAGGGGAGGCAATTATAGCATTTAAGCAAAATGCTACTGCTGTTAGTATACTTGTATCAGGAGTAGAGGTGAGTAGTTGACAATTAAGGCTTTGTTAATCTTAATAAAATTAATAGTATATTTTTTGATCTATAAATTACATAAGCCAAGAATATTTGTTTAATTTTTAATCATATTGTTTATATTTGTTGATTTTTCATCCTATATAAGAGTAATCTTGCATCGCACTTGGTAATTAGTATCTAAAGTATTGCCAGCCAAAAATAAAAATAAAAGCACTTTATATTCAATAATTCATTTTAAATCTTAACTTTTCATTTTTAGAATAAAAGAGTGATTTTTCGCAGTGGGCTTGCTGTCGATCTTTTTTATTTTTGCTTATTAATAACTGGACTGCATAAATATTTTTTATGCTATCGGATAAAATAATAAATATAAATGGGGCAAGTTAAACAATGTTTAATAATAATTATAAATCCAGCTTACTAGCAGCGAGTATTGCAAGCGCATTACTCTCATTATCTTATTCTACGTCTGTGATGTCAGAGATTGATTCTACTACAGGTGGGGTTTTTCTTTATGGCGATAATATTCAGGTAGGTATTAATAAACATGCCGCATTTGGTACTGATGGGGCATATTCAAGTCAGCCTCCTTATACTTCGAGGTCAGAAGAACTAGGTTTGCTTTCAGATCCTAGTGGAAACATGTTTTCAACTAATGCTTATGATGGTGATTTTTTTATGCCAGGTGTGAAAGAAGCAGGTTGGGGAATCCGTTTAGACGGTGTTGACTATCATAATACACGTAATAACCAAGACTATATTGACCTACCAAATATTACGGGTGGTGTATTTTCTGACTTTAAAGACCTAGTTAATACCCAGGAAGTAACGTGGACAGGACAAATTGCTAATAAACTCGAGGTGAAACAGTACTTTACTTTATATAAGAAGGGTTTAACAGCAGCAATTGATATTGAAATTAAAAACATCACCGATGCGGTTATGACGAATGTTTATTACATGCATACCTTAGACCCTGATAATAATTATCGGACAAATAATAATTTAAAAACAGTCAATACTATTGTTTCTCAAGGGGATGTTAAAGGTGTTGCTGTTGTTTCAGCAAAGCAAATAAGAGAGGTAGGTAGTGATAAAGGTGAGTCTGAATTAAAGCTTATTGGCTATGCAAAAAATGCACATGTTACCTTTGGTGGAAGATTTAATCGAAATGCTGAAGCTATATACAATGCAGAAGGAGAATTAAGCAATACTGGTTCTAGCGAAAGTGATGTATCAATTTCTTTGGCTTATAAGTTTGATGAAATTGCTCCAGGGGAAACCGTTAAATTTAAAGTGGGCTTGCAGTTGGCTAATACGGCTATTCCAGAGCTTACTTTAGATGATGATAATAGCTCCAATGCAGGGACTGTAAATGCATATAAGACATTATATATTGCAGGTGGAGATAAAAAATCCATTGTTGATAGTGATCTTAAAATTACACTTCAGGAGCAAGATAAAATACAAGGAGCTGAGATTAGCTTATCGAATCCTCATGAAAATGACCTTATTGATTTATTGGCGGGCAGTAGTTTGCCGACAGGAATTACAAAAGATTTACTTAAATCAACCGATAGTAAATTAGTGTTAACGGGGGAGGCGAGTATTGCAGATTATGAAACTGCATTAAAGAATGTGCGTTACTCTAATAGCAATAACTTACCTAACCTTGATGAGCGTATTATTAATATTTTAGTTTTAGATAAAATATTTACCTTAAGTAATGCTGCTCAAGCCTATGTTGGTGTGGTAATGCCCGTGACGATTGATGGCGATATAACGGAAGATAATATTGTCAACAATAATGAGAAAACAGCAATCACACCTTCTGGTAAAGCAACTCCAAGTCTTAATAATGGTGTTGCATTAGTTTTTACCGATAAAGATGGCGCAACGGTTGAGGAAAGCGTATCAACAAATGATCAAGGTATTTGGGATACAAGTAATGCACCTATTGATATTAGTACCTTAAAAGATGGTGACATTACGTTAACCGCGACCACTACGGTGAATGGTTATAGCTCTACCGCCAGTAAATTATTTTCAAAAGATACTGTAATAGAAGATATTGTCATCGTCACACCAAGCCAGGATCAATTGGTTAGTAGCACAGATTTTCTTGTATCAGGAACGGCTGAGGCAGGTTCAAAAATTGATATAGCAGTAGACGATACGCATAGCTGTACAGCAACTGCCGATGAAAATGGTGATTGGAGTTGTTCTCTTAGCTCCCTTGTTTTAGATAAAACATATCCCGTGGTAGCAACAGCAACAGATGCTGTTGGTAATAAAAGTACTGCCTCTAGCGGTTTTAAGACACCAGCTCTTACTTTAGAAGTGCTTAGCCCAAAAAATGATACAACCATAGGGAGTCGTGACCCGATTGTCTCAGGAAAAAGTTTACCAAATACAGAAATTGTAGTGACAGTTGGCGATAAAAACTGCACTGCTGTTACGGACTCAGAAGGAAAGTGGGAGTGTGGTTTAACAAACTTGCCTGTTGGAAAAACATTAGATCTTGTGGTATTAGCAAAAGCTGAAGACGGTGTAACAGAAAAATCAACAACATTGAAAATTACTGTTCCTGTAACTCCGCTAGTTATTTTGACACCCAAAAATGATCAGTTGGTAGAAGAGTCTGATTTTATTGTTTCAGGAACAACAGAGCCAAACGCTAATATTGCTGTGAAAGCAGGAGATAAGCATAGTTGCACAACTGTAGCAAATGATAAAGGTGAGTGGGCTTGTAAGCTTGAAAGTTTAATTCTAGATACAACTTATCCTGTAGAAGTGACTTCAAGTGATGATGCAGGTTATAAAGTAGTTGCAACTAGTCGTTTTAAAACACCGCCATTATTGTTGCAAGTAACTAGCCCTCAAAATAATACAACGGTAGGTGATGACTCTCCTTTGGTATCAGGAAAAAGTTTGCCCAATACCAACATTACCGTAACCGCTGGAGATAAAAACTGTACTGTAGTGACTGATTCAGAGGGAAAATGGGAGTGTCGTTTAAATGACTTGCCAATTGGTCAACCTTTAGATGTTATGGTAGAAGCAAAGGCTAATGATGGGGTTACTACAAAATCTACGACACTAAAAATTACGGTTCCAGCCGTACCACTTATTATTTCAAGTCCTCAGAAAGGACAGCTTGTAGAAGAGTCAGACTTAACTGTTTCAGGAACAACTGAGCCAAATGCCAAGCTCTCTGTTAAGGCAGGGGATGCACTTAACTGTGTAACCACTGCAAATAATAAAGGTGAATGGAGCTGTCAGCTTAATGGTTTAGTTTTAGATACAAATTACCCATTGGAAGTCACTTCAAGTCTAGATACGGGGTATAAAGCAGTTGCCGCTAGCAGTTTTAAAACCCCTCCTCTCGTATTAGAAGTGATTAGTCCTCAAAACAATACAACGGTAGGTGATGACTCTCCTTTGGTGTCAGGAAAAAGTTTACCCAATACAAATATTACAGTGGTCGCTGGTAATGAGCGTTGTACCGCACTTGTGGATGCAGAGGGGCTTTGGAGTTGTAATCTAAATAATCTTCCTGCTGATCAGTCTGTTGATATAGTTGTGACAGCATTGGCAGAAGATGGGGTGACTAATAAGTCTATCAGTTTGAATGTTCATGTCCCTGCGGTACCCCTAACGATTATATCACCTAAACCAGATGAAGTATTTTTATCGGGTATAGTTCCCATATCAGGTAAAACAGATCCAGGGGCTGCTATTACAGTGTCAACAGGTGTAAGTGGTGAAACGTGTACAGC
>JALVDG010000099.1 GCA_027009095.1 Thiotrichaceae bacterium | reverse complement strand
AGATACCTCAGCTTTTGTTGATATAGGATATATCAAAAATGGTAGCAATCTAGGGCTTTATAAAACAAATAAAACATTTGCAAGGGTCGGAATTAATTACCGCTTCTAAAGGAAAATGATTATGAAATTAACACTAATAAAAATAATAAGAGTACTAGTACTCCATCAAATCAAACTTGCTGGAGTACTAGTAATAACTGGCTTGTATCCCCAAGGAGCAATATCTGCTGACAATGCGTTAGGAAAAACGATACTTGCTCGTGGCAATATAACAGCAGAGAGAAATAGCTCGCGTGTATCACTAAAAAGACTTAGCCCTGTTTTCCGACAAGATATATTGCGATCAGGTGTGAATGCTAGGGCACAATTTCGTATGATAGATAATGCTTTAATAAATTTAAAAGAAAGCTCTGTATTACGATTGCGAAAATATGAATTAAAGTCATCTGATGGTCGTGGTAGCGTAGTAATGGAACTGATTTCTGGCGGGCTTCGTACGATTACAGGGGCTATTGGAAAAAAGAACAAGAAGGATTATCAACTACGCACACCTTCCGCAACTATTGGTATCCGTGGGACTATGTTTGAGCTTTTGATAACAAAAGAGGGAATGTATGTTGCGGCATGGAAAGGGGATATTGATGTTCGCTCCTATTCTGGAAAATGCGATATTACCTTAGGTGATCACACTAAACATCGTTTTGCACTGGTTGATAATGTGGGAGTATGTAAACTATTAGTGAATGTCCCAGTTGTATTTCGAGAAGGTTATAGTTCTACAGCAGGAACAAGCCTTAATCAAATTAGAAACTCTATTACTCCATTGTTAGATAATCCTCAGAAACTTGCTCGCTTTCGTAGTTTAACTATCGGGCAAGGCACTATTAATCAAGGGAGAACTGATACAATATCGCAATCAAACCCAATTATTACTCAAGAAAGTGGGGTGATTAGCTCTAACACAAAAGTGAGTGATTTTTCTCAAAATATTGGTGGGTATCCCGTTGGTTGGGGGCGTTGGAATAAATATACGATTAGCTCAAAACAAGGGGCATCAACAGATATACAAAGTAGTTTACTCTGGTCTACCTACAAACCCACATCTGCTGATGTGATTGCAAAACGTACAGGATCGGTAAGCTATAGCCATAATATTGATAGTTTATCAAAAAGTAGTATGGGTAAAGTCTCTAATGTAGCAGTAAGAATGGATGTAGACTTTAATAGTGGGCAAGTGGATCATGGCACTATTTCTGCCCATGTGCCTGAACATACATGGGTTGGAGTATTTGATGGTCAGGTAACAAATGGCAAGCTATCTTTAGGATTAAATGGAGGTGCATTAGTTAATGCTAGAACAGGAGCGACTTCTAATGCAACAGGTGATATATCCGCTGATTTTGTTGGTGATAACGCCCAAGCAATTACAGGTGGGTTTAATATGGTGGATGAGGCTAACAGCAACAATAATATTGAAAGCCTGTTTCTTATTGAGCAAAAATAGCAGAGAGATTATGAAGTCAATTTAATTTTGTGCGAGTATTTATATCATCATTTAGACTTTTTGACTTGAGCCTCTAATAGTTTCTCAATTCGTTTAAGACGTAGCTCCATATCTGCGGTGTGCTCTTTAATCCAATGGACTTCTGCGGTTTCTCCCTTACCGGTTTCTAGGTCTTCTTTTGCATGCTCAACGTGCAAGCTATCGACCACGATACCGATCATCATATTTAAAAATATAAATGCTACAATAAAGATAAAACTAAGATAATACATCCAACTGAGCGGATAAACCGTCATGCTTTCATACATGACATCCGTCCAACCCTCAAAGGTAGCAATACGAAATAATGTCAGCATCGAGATACTTATATTTCCCCATAGCTCAGGATTTATTGTGCTAAAAAAGAGTGACCCTGCGGCTGCATAAATATAAAAAATAATAAACATCAGTAAAGAGACATAGCCCACTTTAGGAATCGAAGCAAAGACAGCATTTAGTAAAAGTCGTAATTCTGGAATAATCGAAATCAAACGAAGTACACGAAAAATCCTCAATAGTCGTCCTAATAAAGCCGTTTCATGACCTTCAAAAGGTATTAGACTGGTGATAACGATAATAGAGTCAAAAATATTCCAAGGATCTTTTAAAAAGCGTCTCAGACTACCAATGCTGATAAGACGGATAATAAGCTCAATAAGAAAAAAGATAGTGATAAACCAGTCTAATATGGCAATGGTATGATTTAACCACTCTGGAATATCATAAGTTTGTACACCAATTAATAAGGCTGAAACGATAATGACAGTGATAATGAAGCTCTGAAATAAGCCATTATTACGAAGTCTAATAAACTTTTCTTGAAACTGGGAGAGTGTCATATAAATAGAATTTTGAGGGATTATGAATAATGGTGAGCAGTATAATTGAAGTGACAAATTAATTATATTTTAAACACTAAAAAAGATCCTTTAGGGATTGAACTTTTCTCATGCATATTCCTTAGCACTTGAAAAATAGTTGCTTTTACCAGTTATCAATTCTTATATTTCACATGAATACTTGCAAGTAAGTGATTGTAGAACCTACCACTTATCTAGTTTGACCTTCCGTCCCTTGATATAAGTACAGCCCCTCTATAAAATATTTTTTTAAGATACACGATAAAATACTTTTTGTTTATCAAGGTTTTCCTTAACTTGGTAAAAAATATAAAAATAATGAATTAAGTAGTATTCTCTTTTGTTCGATAGGAATGCTCCTTGATCTTACATAAAATTTATTTTTCGTGAATATAAAAAAATAACAAGAAGAATTATAAAGGGGTCTCCATGCGTATTATTTTTCCATCCGTATTACTATTTTCAACAGCTATCGCTACCAGCTTATTACTCAATGGTTGTGGTTCTGAAACATCTGCAAAGCTAAGTGCATCAAAGTCAGAATATCTTTCAACATTTTTGGATTTACATAAAGATTTTTGTGAGAAAAAATTTGACAATCGAGATGCTTTAAAAACTGCTCTTGCAAAGGATAAACGCTTCAAACCTGCCCAAGGCTTTGAAGGTGTTTTTGAAACACATATTAATAAAATTAGCTTTGCAATTTCACCAGAAACAGATGGTTGCACTACCGATGTCATGATCAAAAATCGCGTTGCAGGCGGTGTTATGTTTAACTTTGAAGATATCAATAAAGCGTTGCTTTCAAAAGGCTACAAAGACACAGGTAAGATAGCCAAACGTAAAGACGTAGGAACTGATAAATCTGAAGTGACTGTTATAGAAAAAACCTATATTTCTCCTACAGGCGAAATGACAACTTTAGATTTTCCGCTCGATAAACAAGATAAATATTATATGACTTTATTTGCAGAGAAGTTTTCAAAAATCGAAAAAAAGCCTGTGAATCCTCGTAAAAAATTAAAAATGGCAGCTGCTTATTATTAACTGATGTTACGCAGTCACCCATTCAAGATCAGTGAAAGTTTTCGTAGCCCTTTTGAGCTTAGATTCTTTTGCTCCATTTCTTAACTAGTACTTCCAACCACGTTATATTGACGGATACAGAGCAAACCAAATCGTTCAAGACAAAGCATGAATTGCGGGCAATGGTTACTTCCTTGTCAAAACCCATAACACCGTATTGGACGTTTTGGATTGCTCCCGCAGGGCGAGTCAGAAAGAGGTCATCTAGGTTGTTGCACTTTTGGTGAAGGAAATAACCATTCACTGCAAAGTGCGCTTAGTGGCTAACCGCTTTCTGACTCGCTGTATCCGTCAGTTTAATGTGGTTGATGTACTAGTATAATTTCTATTACTTTCAAATTAAAAATTGTTATAAGTAAGCATAGAAAAATAAGAAGACGAATATTATCTCCTAGATTTAAGGTATCTTTAGTATTAAAAAATATCTAAAATAAAATTAACTAACACTATGATTATATTGTATTAATCATATGTCGATAGTAAATAAAAAGAGTTTAAAAAAGGATATAAAAGAAGATAAGAAATTCTTGGTATTTAGTCTAAATATATTATTTTCTGATCATAGGTACTTAACAAATGTGATTCTTTGTACTAGTATATTTCTCATGAGTGACTTCTGGGTTGTTCGTAAGCTAGGTGGGAAATCCCTTGAGCCTAATTACATTATCTGGGGTTTGACGAGTGCTTTGTGTGCATGACCGCTGCGGTGGTAAGCCTAATAAGTATTAGGATGATCCCACTTGAGCCTTTCTGGTTCAAGGTCGATACCTAGTCTACGGCAACTTGGTGTCACTTTTTATTTATTTTTCTGTCTTTGAATAATCAGTATTTCTACTGACTTAATTTCTTCCTAAATTATATTGTTAAAACTCACACCAACGTGGAATACGCTGTACGGTTGAGCTAGGGTCAATTGCCTGACTCCATTGTAGTACAGGTGCACTAATGTCAGCTTGCTCATCATAATCTAACCAAAAAACCTCTTGTACCGCTTTCTGCTCAGTATAACGTGAGTCGTAGCCCAAATAACGGATATACTCAGAATGTCGACGGGCTTTATTTAAATCATCAAAAAAGCCGAATGATATAGCATTTTCATAAGGACCAGATTCAATAAGCTGATAGTTTTTTATATCATTTTTCTTTATATCATCAATTATTTTCAAGGCATCTTCACGGCTTCTTTGTGCAGGTAAATAAACCAAATAATTTAATGTATCCGTCATTTTTTGGCGACGTGTACTCACTGATAAACCAAAATCATTTAACTGTTGTGCAACCATTCTTGCTGCTTTTTTGCTGTTGAAAGGACCTAGGGTGTAACACCGTGTATACTTACTTGATTCACCAGCAGGTTTTTTATTATCTAATAATTCAATAGCAGGAATACCTGGTACTGTGGCAGTGGGTGGTGTATAAGCAGCATCACCTAAAAAAAAGGCTAGAATAAAATAAATGATATTAGCCATTAACAAAAGAGGGATTAATAAGCGTATCATAATGAGTTTGCAATAGAAGAAAGATAAAACTCAGCGATGAACTGTAGACCTTGCATAAGCCAATCATCTTCTCTTTGAACAGAATTAGGAAGGTAATGGTGAATTAGCTTTGCATCACCACCACAGATTATTGTTTGCACAGAATTCATTGGGTCTGTTTTTTCTCCTAAGCACTTAATTTTAAGAAGTTCTCCTTTCATCTGGGAAGATATACCATTTATCGCTTCAACTAAACCTAAAATACTACCACTGGTCATTGCATCTGCTGTATTTTTAGCAAATAAAGTTGTTTTTGCCATATTAGGCGTATTTAGTAATGCTGTTTTTTTAATAAGGCATTCAGAAAATGATTGCAAGCCAGGTAAAATTAAACCACCTAAATGTTGCCCATTGACAGTAATTGCATCTATTGTTACCGCAGTGCCGCAGCTAATAATAATACAATGCTGATCAGGGATTAATTGATGTGCAGCAATTAAGCCGACAAAACGATCTGCTCCCAGCAAAGATGCAGTATCATAAGCATTACTTACGCCATAAGCTTTAGCTTGAGAGCGTACTATTTTTATCTCGATATTAAGTTGTCGGCAATACTCCTCTATTTTTTGGATAAAGTCTGCTTTTAAAACACAAACAAGTACAAGCAGCTTAATACGCTTCTTTTTATCACCTTCTTTGAGCAGTCTTAATAAAATACTATCCGCGTATTCATGTGAGTAATCTTGGGCAAACTGTTGTGAACGCTTCCCCTTATAAAGCTTCGCCCATTTTATGCGGCTATTACCAACATCAACTAATAAGATCATAAACAAACACGTCCTGACTTTTTCAAGCGAATTTCTGCGGATGCATAATACCTAAGTTTTCCTGAATTTAGCTTAACACCTAGTCGACCTTGTTCGTCGAGTCCTTTTACAACTCCTATATGTTCTTGATGCTCTTGCAATATTGTTACGCTTTGATTATGCAATATATCCCACTGCTGCCAGTCAGACTGAAATTGTTGGATATCTAGATGTTCAAACTGTTGTAAATCATGGATAAGATACTCTAGAATAAATGCGAGTAATTGTTGACGATTGACAGACTTTCCCATCGCCTCGTTAAGGCTGACCCACGGTTGATCAATGGTATTTCCCGCAGATGATGACATATTTATATTTAAGCCAAAACCAATAATAATCTGTTGTTGCATCGTTTGTGATGACGAAGTAATAGTTTCGATAAGAATACCGCCCATTTTTCTACCCAGCCAAAAAATATCATTTGGCCATTTGACCCCGTGCCCCCTTAAACCGATTTTTTCCAGTGCCTTAGCAATTGATAGTCCTACTACTAAACTCAGTAGTGATAAATGAGTTGGACTAATATTAAAATACCACTTTACTGAGCAATAAATATTTTCCGCATCAGGAGATAACCATCGATTACCCCGTCGCCCTCGACCAGCGGTTTGTTGTTCGGCAATACAAATATCACCACTTCCACCATGGCTCTTTAACCATGTATTAGTCGAATCTAAACACTTAAAGAGATGGATTTGAGAGGAGGAGATGGGTAAATAAGGGCTAAAATACTGCATGATATTATTAACGGATAGGCTTTGTTTAGCATGCATTCATCCTCCTCCTTTGCTATGTGTTATTTGATATGACTTGATTTTGTAACTACTCAGTTTGAACTCTATTTTGCCCGATTTCTGCGTTAAAAGTGCTCATTTATACTGATAAACTCCGCCCTTTTGCCTTGAACTCGAACAAAATAGAGCACAATCTGAGCAGTTACTGACTATACTGAGTAGTTACTTGATTTTGCGATAAAAAACCACGCAATGATACTGCCGATTAATGCGACTAAACTCGAAGCAACAAAAGTTGTCGTCGCACCCAGTGGCTCCCATGCATATCCACTGAGTAGGTTACCAATAACACCACCTAGACCAAAACATAGGCCAGCATATAGCGCTTGTCCTCTACCTTGTAAACGGTTGGGAAATAAATCATGGACTAAATGTATGGCGGCGGCATGAAATAAGCCAAAACTGACGGCATGCAGTAGCTGTAGCAAAATGAGCAAGGGCAAGAAATTAACAAAATAGGCGAGTAAATACCACCGTAACGCTGTTCCTAGCAATGCCAGTGCTAATAATAACCCTGCATTATAACGTGCTAGTATATGATGCATTAAAATAAAAACAACAATCTCAGCGATCACCCCCAGCGCCCACATCCAACCTGTAAATAAAGGGGTATAACCACTACTTGTCATGTAGATGCTAAAAAAGGTGTAATACGCGCCATGACTCATTACCTGTAAGGTACAAATCACTAAAAAAGCCATCACAATCGGTTGTTTGACGATACTCCAGATACTACGCTGTGATACTTCTTTGCTATGATAGGGTTTATCGCTAATAAGAAAGGTCGATAAGCTGGTTAAAATAAGCAGTGATAATAAGGTGATGGGAATAATATTAAAATTGCCGTTATCAAAGCCTAGTGGTAATACAATCACACTAAGAATAAAGCCAACCGACCCCCAAATACGAATATGGCTGTATTCTGATATTTTATCTGCCAGATGATTGAGAGTAAGTGCTTCGTATAAAGGCAAGCTTGCATTCCAAAAAAAACCAAACAATGCGGTAATCAACGCTATCCAAAGATAATCAGTTCGAAAGAATATTGCAGCAAAAAATAGGCAGGCAAGAAAAGCTGTTAAGCGGATAATTTGTAAACGCTTACCACCATGATCAGCAAGCCACCCCCATAAATAAGGTGCAACAACCTTGCTCGCCATTGATATCGCCATAATCTCCCCAATCTCAGCCGCATTAAAGTCTAACTGCTGAAGATAAAGAGACCAGTAGGGAACAAAGGAGCCAAGTGCTGCAAAAAAGAATAGGTAAAAAGTAGAGAGACGATAATAGGGGTAGGCTCTATCTAGGAACATGTTAAAAAACTCTGGCTAGAATCGATTAAACGTAATCAAGCTTAAAATATAGGATTTAACAGAGTTTTATTCATTGCCACTTTTTTATTGTGCTGTCGCTGTATTCGCGTGATCCGTCACTTCAGGTAAAGGCATTTTATCCGCATACCATAAGCGCGCCCGTAAACCCCACGAGCTAGTTAAGCCTACTTCGCGGAAACGAATATTACCGTTAGCATCAATAATAAAAGTGGTAGGTACACCTGTTACACCATATAGCTCAGCTAAACGGCTATCAGGATCGGAAATAATCGCCCAGCTTTCTAAGCCCCTTTCTTTTATATGCTTCTCAATGGCTGCTTTATCACCTGATTGATAGGCAACGGTTAACACGGGCCAATCTTTTGCAATACCCGTGATACTACCTTCCTCTATTTTACAGAAAGGACACCATGTTGCCCAAAAGTGTAATAGCACAGGTTTACCACGATAATTTTTAAGTTGCGTAATCTTTCCATCCATTAGCACACCTTGAATTTCAGGTGCAACCCCATCGACCATATTACGTTGCTGCCATGCTCTAAAAGCAAAAACCAATGCAATAATAATAATAAATTCAAGTAAGTAACGTAGCCAGCGTCGTTTTGGTTTTGGTGCAGTTTTTAGCGTAGCTTGAGCCATATTTTAACCCGTATTTTTAGTATGCAGATAATTGTAACATAAGTTGTTTACTGTGTTATTTTCCTTTTTTAATAACTGCTCAATATATTAAGTGATGTTACGCAATACCAAATATTCATACACTTTCCTTAACCCATGACAAAAGTACCTTTCTCTTTCCCCATTTAAATGCTGCTTTACGATTCATTCCCATATAAATATCAATCTTTTTCTTCCAACGTTTGTGCATTTTATCCAATACCAAAAACTCCCCTGATAATCCTTTAATCCGTACTTTAGTACGATACTTTAAACCATATTTTTTTAATAAATCATGCGATACTGCTATTGCTTTAGTTGTTGTCTTTAAACGATCCCCCCATGCAGCAATCGTTGGGGTATTATCTGTCTGAGCAATATGGGATGTATAGGCTGTTGCCTCGACCTCTAGTACATTTAAGTCTGGTGTTGTCTTATTTGTTGTTTCATTTAAAAAATAGCTAATAGCCAAAGACATATTTTCATCAAGCACTGTTTCTTGCTCTTCGGCTTTTTTATATATAAGAGATATATCATCATTTAAGGATAAATAATCTATTAATTTATTTTCAGGTTCTGCATACACTGATGATGTTGTCAATATCAGCAAAAAATAGACTGTAAACGTATGAAATAATGTCATTTTGTAACTTCTGTTGTTTTTAGAGTATAAAAATAGCCTAATACTTAAACTCTTCTATCAATAATATTTTGCGATAAAAAATAACAGCTAAACTACTAAAGGTTTGACTTATAAATAAGCAGTATTAATTTCTGGATAAACAGTAGTTGGGAGGAAAGTTCTTTGTATAGATCAGTTTGCAAGTAAAAATCTGCCATCTTTCCTTTTATTGATACCATCACCTCTTTATTTACTGCCTACGATAAAAAATGTCGTATAATCACCCGCTTTAGGAAATTTTGAATAATTTATATCATAGCTTCCTCAAACAGTAGCGATTTCGCTATTCTATTCATTTATAAAGGTCATTTTTATTAAACTGTCCTCATACTAATAAAAGCGTTTAACTATGTCGGAATATAATGTTTCTACCTTTCAAGGTCTTATTTTCGCCCTACAAGATTACTGGGCAAAACAAGGTTGTGCCATCTTACAGCCTTACGATATGCCAATGGGAGCAGGTACAGATCATCCTGCCACTTTTTTACGCGCAATAGGACCAGAGCCTTGGAATGCGGCGTATGTACAGCCATCGCGTCGCCCTACTGATGGTCGCTATGGTGATAACCCTAATCGTTTACAGCGCTTTTATCAGTTTCAGGTCATTCTTAAACCATCACCATTAGATATTCAGGAGTTGTATTTAGGTTCTTTAAAAGCCATTGGTTTTGATCCACTAGAGCATGATATTCGTTTTGTGGAAGATAACTGGGAGTCTCCGACTTTAGGCGCATGGGGTTTAGGTTGGGAAATTTGGCTAAACGGTATGGAAGTCAGCCAGTTTACCTATTTCCAGCAAGTCGGTGGTTTAGACTGTAAACCAGTTGCGGGTGAGCTAACCTATGGCTTAGAGCGTTTAGCAATGTATTTGCAAGATGCTGAAACGGTTTATGATTTAATCTGGACGCATGGTCCTGAAGGCCCTGTTACCTATGGCGATATTTATCACCGTAATGAGGTTGAGCAATCCGCTTATAATTTTGAAAAAGCCAATGTCGATGCACTTTTTCATCATTTTGATGTAGCAGAAAAAGACAGCCAACAATTAATCGAAGATGGCTTACCCTTACCTGCCTATGAGCAGATGTTACAAGCATCACATGCGTTTAATTTGCTCGATTCTCGTCACGCAATTTCAGTGACAGAGCGACAGCGATATATGTTGCGAGTGCGTGCTTTATCTCGTGCGATTGCACAATCCTATTACGACTCACGCGAGGCTCTCGGCTTCCCTATGCTAAAAAAGAATAACGAAACCAAGGGTGAGGAGAAATAATCATGGCTGATAATAAAGACTTATTAATTGAAATCGGAACAGAAGAACTTCCTCCTAAAGCCTTGTTAAACTTATCAAAAGCCTTTACAGATGGTGTCGTATCAGGCTTTAAAGAGGCTTCTTTACAAGCACAAGAGGTTATTTCTTATGCTGCCCCTCGTCGTTTAGCCGTGCTACTAAAAGGCATTCCTGTACGACAAGAAGACCAGTTAGTCGAGCGCAGAGGCCCAGCGGTACAAGCGGCTTTTGATGATGAAGGTAATCCAAGTCGAGCGGCACAAGGTTTTGCAGGCTCTTGTGGTGTGGATGTGGCTGATCTTGAGCGCATGAAAACAGATAAAGGCGAATGGTTAGTCTTTAAAAAAGAAGTGACAGGTAAAGCAACGGCTGAGTTAGTGGCAGATATTGTATCGAAATCACTCTCATCCTTACCCATCCCTAAGCGTATGCGTTGGGGCTCAAGTGATCTGGAATTTGTGCGCCCCGTACATTGGATCGTGATGATGCTTGGAAACGAGGTTATTAACGATAAAGTCATGGATATTACTCCAAGTAATGAAACTCGTGGTCATCGCTTTCATCATCCAGACAGTATAAAACTTTCAAATCCTGCTGATTATGCCGCTAGTCTAAAACAAATAGGCTATGTTATTGCTGATTTTAATGAACGTCGCGATAGAGTGCGTCAACAAGCAGAAGATGCGGCAAAGGCATTAGGTGGTGTTGCTCAGATAGATGATAACTTGCTAAATGAAGTAACCGCCTTAATCGAATGGCCTATTGCGGTATCAGGAAGCTTTGATAAAGAGTTTTTAGATATTCCTCAAGAATGTTTAATCTCAAGTATGCAAGATCATCAAAAATATTTTCCTGTTGTTGATAGCAATGGTGCATTACTACCGTACTTTATTACGATTGCTAATATTGACAGTAAAAATCCTGATGCAGTACGCCAAGGTAATGAGCGAGTGATTCGTCCACGCTTTAGTGATGCGGCATTTTTCTGGCAACAGGATGGTAAAGTTTCTTTAGAATCTCGTCGCGAAGCCACCAAAAAAATATTCTTCCAGCAAAAACTAGGTACACTCTTTGAAAAAACCGAGCGAGTGGCTGAGTTAAGTCAATATATCGCTGAACAATTAGGCGAAAATACCTCGGATGCTTATCGTGCAGCTACATTAAGTAAGTGTGACTTAATGAGTGATATGGTGGGTGAATTTGCTGAGTTACAAGGCATTATGGGACGCTATTATGCCCAGCGCGATGGTGAAACCTCAGCCGTTGCCGATGCGATGCAACAGCAATATCAACCAGCTTTTGCCGACGATGTTATCCCTGCCAGTATGACAGGAAAAATACTCTCGTTAGCGGATCGTTTGGATACTTTACTCGGCATATTCGCCATTGGTTTAAAGCCAACAGGCAGTAAAGACCCTTATGCCTTACGTCGTGCCGCCATTGGTGTGTTACGCATTTTAATTGAAGGTGAGTTAGATTTAGATTTAAAACAGTTGCTCAGTATTGCAGCAGAAGGGCTAAATGATAAAGCGGATGCAAGTAAAGCAGTCGATGAGACCTATGCCTTTATTATGGAACGTTTACGAGCCTACTATAAAGATAAGAAAATAGCAGGTGATGTGGTTGATGCGGTTGCCAGTGTCGATCCCTCTCGACCTTTAGACTTTGATCAGCGTGTCAAAGCAGTAACACAGTTCCGAGCACTTGACGCTGCTGAACCATTGGCTGCGGCAAATAAACGCATTGGAAATATCATCAAAAAAGCCAAAGGATCTATTTCTGATAGCGTTGATAGCAATGTATTAGTGGAAGATGCGGAAAAAGCACTTTATCAAACCGTATTGACATTAAGCGATACCGTAAGCCCACTTTTTGCAGAGGCTAAATACACCGAAGCATTGAGTGCTTTAGCAGAGCTACGCAGTGACGTGGATAATTTCTTTGATAGCGTGATGGTAATGGCGGACGATGAAGCATTAAAAAACAATCGTTTAGCTTTATTGCAACAGATGAGAAATTTATTCTTGCATGTAGCTGATCTATCGCGTTTGCAGTAGTTTCTCTGATATTGATAGACATTTATAATTAAAAGTTGAAGCTTTCACTCCTATTATCAGGACGTTATTTGTCTGAAAACTACTTATAAACAGCCCACATTGCATGGGCTGTTTTTATTATTTACTAACTGATGTTACTCAGTCTCGTCACTTAAAACCTGCCATCCCTTAAACTTTATTGATATAAAAAGGAGTAAAAGATTTATCTTTTCTCATGCCGATAGGCGAGACGGATGTTTGCTCTATCGTTTTGTCTTATCAGCATCAGCAGTATAACTTTTGGTGATTGAAAAGCTGAAGCTTTCACTCCTGTTATCAGAAAAACTAGACGAAAACTTTCACTGATATTTGAATGAGGGGTTGCATAATATCAGTTACTAATGCTAGCCAATCTGCTGCATAATTTCTTCTGAGATTTCTTTAATTGTCTTTGTGCCATCCACTGCAATTATTTTTACATCTGTATTTTTAAAATAATTAACCGCTGCCATCGTGCCTGTTGTTTCATCATAATAAATATCATGACGTTTATTGATAGCCTCTTCATCTTGATCATCCGCACGCGTAGAAAGCTCACCACCACATACACGACACACTAATTCACCGTCTTTCTCGACTGGTTTAATTGCCTCAAAAGCAATGTGATTAGGGTGGTTATTATCATTTGCACATAAACGACGACCCATAATGCGCTCTTTTGCAATCTCACGATCAAGGGTAATTTCCATTACATAATCAAGTGCCATACCAGACTCTTTTAGTGCCTTGTCCAAAGCTTCCGCTTGAGCAAGTGAGCGAGGGAAACCATCTAGCAACCAACCTTTTTCTTTTGATTTTGCCAATGTTTCTAACACCATTGGAATGGTAATTTCATCAGGCACTAAATCACCACTTTCGATAAATGCTTTCGCCTTCATACCAAGCTCAGTGCCACCTTTAATGTGCTCACGAAAAATAGCACCAGACTCGATATGATCTAAACCATATTTTTCTTTTACTATCGCACCCTGCGTGCCTTTACCACTTCCATTTGGACCAAAAGCTAAGATATTCATAGATATTCTCCGTTGAGTTAAGAGCAACTAAACTATTAAGCTGCCCAATAGATGGTCGGGTAGTCTACCCTATCTTTTCTTTATGAACCTGTATAATTGATTAACAATAGAGTGCAATAAAAAAAATTTATAAAATAAGCATATTTTTTTGAACTGTTTGTCTTTATGTGCGTCAGAGTTTATGTGTGGTGACTAGTATGCAAATACTAAAGAAAAAGTAACGGTAATGTGATTTTTCATGTCCGCACCTCTAAAGGGGTTGTCACTATATAATTTTAAAAATTTTATTATTATAGCGAATAACTCCGACTATCAACAAAAATTACAGGTAACACTCAGCTGCACCATATCTTTCTCCTGTAATTTTTGTTGATTTTTTTCAGTAAAACATCTGAATAGCAATAATTGTAACTGCTCAGATTGCGCTCTATATTGTCCGAGTTCAAGGCAAAAGGGCGGAGTTTATAAGCAGAAATGAGC
>JALVDG010000098.1 GCA_027009095.1 Thiotrichaceae bacterium | reverse complement strand
TCTTCTTCATGAGAGCTTCCTGTTTTGTGAGTTGTTTGGTAACTCTTACAATTGGGGAAGCTCTCGCTTTTTCTACTTATCTAAATTAATTGTCCGAAGTATTGTAATAACATCAGTCATAAAATAGAAATCTCCCAATCCAATTATTTTAGGCAATGAAATTAGCTGATGTTACAAAGGAAGAGCAGCGAAATTTACACGATTTATTTAATGAGGTTTAAATTATCAAAAAAGAGCAGGCTAAAGGCTTTTGATATTAAATACTAAGGTTTTTACCTATGCAAATAAAGGCTACTATCGGCTATACAGGGGGCTTTAAGCTATTATATAAGTATATTATAAAATAATTAAACAATAATATAATATTGATTCACATCAAGTTTTTGCTTAGTAGAATTTTATGGGGTATGCTCAGAGCCGTTAATCGGGCATGAATAAGTAGCTGAAAGTATTTTTCACTTTATTTTATTTTTAAAATACTAAGCAAGCCATGCATGCCACAGAGTTTCCACATCGTATAATTACAAGATTCAAATCCTTTAGGAGGAGCAGAAATGCAGAAACTATTTAATAAATTATCGGTCACAATCTCAGCACTCGCAGTGGTTGGTATAGTAGGTTTTTCTGCGGCGGTTGTCGCTGGCGGAACAGATGAGGGTAAAAAATTAGCTTTTAATAAAAAGAAAGGTAATTGCTTAGCTTGTCATCAAATTGCAGGTGGTGATATGGCAGGAAATATTGCTCCTCCATTAGTTGCAATGAAAGCTCGCTTTCCAGATGTAGCGGTACTTCGTGCGCAAATATCTGATGCTCGCAAAAAAAATCCAAATACAATTATGCCTCCGTTTGAGGCGCATGGAATACTAACCTCGGATGAAATAGATAAAGTGGTGGCTTTTATTCATAGCCTATAACATTATCGATAACAATACGTAGTAATTTTAGGAGAAATACATGAAACGTAGAACATTTTTAAAGGGCTCTCTTGCCGCAGGTGTAACAGGCGTAGCAGCAGGTAGTAGTGTGTTAACACCAGTATTTGCTGGAAGTCATGGTGGCGATGCTGCAATGAAACCGGCTGATGCATATAAAGCGACTTCTGTAGAAGATGCACTAAAGGCATTGGGGATTACAGCAGAAGACTCAGATAAAATTACAGTAACGGCTCCAGACCTTGCTGAGAATGCAGCAGTTGTTCCTGTTGAAGTCACGACTGAATTAGAAGGTGCAGAAGAGATTATCGTTATGGTATCTAAGAACCCTGCTGTTTTAGCTGCTAAGTTTAAATTAGGTGAAACTGCTGATCCTGGCGTTAAATGTCGTTTTAAAGTCGGTAAATCAGGTGATATTGTTGCTGTTGTTAAAGCAGGTGACAAATACTACACAGCGAAAAAAGCTGTAAAAGTAACTAAGGGCGGCTGCGGCGGTTAAGCAATAGGAGATTATAACAATGGCTAAATTTAAGACTAGATTAAAAGTAAAAATGAAAGATGGGAAGGTAAACGTGAAAGCGATTATGTCTCATCCTATGGAAACAGGTCGTCGTAAAGATAAAAAAACAGGTGAAAAAATCCCTGAGCTTTATATCAATGAAGTAGTTGTAACGGCTAATGATAAAATGATATTAACCGCAGATTGGGCAAGTAGTGTTTCTAAGAACCCTTATCTTTCAGTTAATTATGCTGGGAAGTCAGGTGATAAAGTGAAGATTAGTTGGAAAGACAATAAAGGCAATACAGGCGAAGCAGAAAAAACTGTTAAGTAATTGTAGGCTTTTTTGATGGGCTATTCGGTTCTTTGATTAAGAGCCAAATAGCCTGTTTCCATGACAACAAAGGAGTGAATTCATGAAAATAACAATGACAGCAACCATTGCTGCGCTGGCGTTTGTGTTATCGCCACTAACCGCTGTACAAGCTTCACCTGCTGATGATGTGAAAGCTTTTCAAGGGTATTTTGCGAAAAAATTTAAAGATACTAAGTTTGATGATTATGTAAATGGAATATATGCCATAGATCCTGCTTCACGTAAGCAATGGGAAGAGATTGAAGATTTTCCTCCTTATGAGCTAGCTGTTGAAGATGGTGAGGCGATGTGGAATAAGCCATTTGCTAATGGTAAAACCTATAAAGATTGCTTTGGAGATGAAGTCGGGAATATTCGTGCTAAATACCCCTTCTACGATGAAAAAGCTGATACTATTCGCACCATAGAAGGAGATATTAACAAATGTCGTACTGACAACGGTGAAAAACCATTGGGTTGGAAGAAAGGTAAGATAGCTGCACTTTCAGCATATATTGCTTTTGAAGGTCGTGGAAAACCCATTTCTATAAAAATGCCGAGCACAGAAAAAGAATTGGCATGGTACAACAAAGGTAAGACATTCTTCTATGCAAAGCGTGGACAGTTAAATATGGCGTGTGCAGACTGTCATGTTTATAACTCTGGAAGATCTATTCGTGCAGATAAGCTAAGCCCTGCTTTAGGTCATCCTTCACATTTCCCTGTGTACCGTTCAAAATGGGGTAGTTTAGGAACATTACACCGTCGTTATGCTGGTTGTAATAAAAATATTAGAGCTAAACCTTTCAAAGCACAGAGTGATGAGTACAAAGCACTTGAGTATTTTCAAGTTGTGATGAGCTCTGGTTTAAAGTGGAATGGTCCTGGTGCACGTAAATAAGTTATAATTTACGTAAAGAACGCTTAAAAAGCCCAGTTTATCTGGGCTTTTTTATGCCTACTATAATATATAAGTAGCTGCGCAAAATTAATCTAACCATTTAGCCCCTGTTTTCTGATCTTCTTCGTTATTGCTTCGGTCACATAGCTCACTATGCTCCCGTCGCAATGCCTTGAATATCAAAAAACAGGAAACTAAATTTTGTTTGGGTACTTACATTGAATTTCATTGAGTAATAAATAATGGCAAAACAACGCAAAGCACTATCATTAATTTCAGGTGGATTAGACTCTATGTTGGCAACAAAAGCCATGATAGAGCAAGGTATTCATGTAGAAGGCGTTAATTTTTTTACAGGTTTTTGTGTAGAAGGTCATACGCAAGCTTTGCGTAAAAAAGACAATAAAAAACCGAAACGTAATAACTCCCTATGGGTCGCTGAGCAGCTTGGTATTAAGCTGCATATTGTTGATATTGTGGATGAATATAAAGATGTCGTTATTAATCCAAAGCATGGCTATGGTGCAAATTTAAATCCTTGTCTTGACTGTAAAATATTTATGGTTAAAAAAGCCCATGAATGGATCGAAGAACATGATTTTGATTTTATTATTACAGGCGAAGTCATAGGGCAGAGACCAAAATCTCAGCGCAAAGAAACCATGCCAATTATTTCCGCAGAATCAGGGGCAGATGATTTATTACTGCGTCCACTTTGTGCTAAAAACTTACCCGCTACTAAACCAGAAATAGAAGGTTGGGTTGATAGAGAAAAACTATTCGACTTTTCTGGGCGTAGTCGTAAACCACAAATGGCTTTAGCAGATAAATGGAACATTGATGAATATGCACAACCAGCAGGTGGTTGTTGTTTTTTAACTGATCCTAATTACTCAGGAAAGCTAAAAGATTTATGGGCGCATCGCGGTAATAAATATTATGAATTAGACGATATTATGTTGCTAAAAATAGGGCGACATATTCGACCATCAGATCATTTTAAAATGATTATCTCTCGTGAAGAGGGCGAAACGAGATTTTTAGAGGGGTATCGAAAGCAATTTACCTATATTAAAACAGTCAGTCATTCAGGACCGATTACTTTATTAGATGGGGAAGATATTTCCGCAGAAGATATTTATTTAGCCGCATCAATCACCGCTCGATATAGTCAAGGACGCGATGAAGATGAAATGACCGTATTAGTAGGTCAAATAGGTGAAGAGCCCAGAGAAATGCAGGTTAAACCGAAGAAAGCAGATGAAATTAATAAGAAGTGGCTGTTATAGAGCTACACCGTCTGCATTATATTGACGGTGTACTGGCTGATGTTCCTTACTCACTGATGTTATGCAAGTCACTCTTTAGAATATCAGCGAAGGTTTTCGTAGCCCTTTTGAGTTTAGGTTCTTTTGCTCAATTCCATACAAGGGCTACAACTTACTTTCTTTTGCGTCGCCAAAAGAAAGTAAGCAAAGAAAAGGCGACCCAGCTAACCGCTTCCTCCTGCGCTTTACCCGAGAGAATGGGCAGTGAAAAAACTCGCTCC
>JALVDG010000097.1 GCA_027009095.1 Thiotrichaceae bacterium | reverse complement strand
GAATAGATAAAAACTGTTGATCTTCTGCACGATAACGCGCCATAAAGCTTTCATCGGTAATTGTATCTATCCAGCGCTTTCCTTCTAGTCGCCATTCGCGTCTGGCAATGGGGTGGCAAAACTCTTCTAACACCTTTCGATATAAAGGCTCTAAGCCAATATCTGCCAGCAAAACATCGGTTGTAGGATAAAAATCATGGCGTTTAACTGTCCAGTCCGACATGTATTCTGCAACGTCAATGACTTCTTTACAAAAAGCGTCAGTAAATAGTGGGAAGTGATAAATATCAGGCCCTAGTTTCTCTAATATTAGATCAAACTCTTTTGCACCAGTGCCAGAGGCAATATATTTCTCGACCCAAGCATCCCAGTTATCAACCCATGAGCCTAAATTTATTTTATCACTCGTTACTTCTGATAAATTTTTATTTGGCTTATTTTTTTTGGTTTTAAGGGTAGTATCGGTGTTATTTCTTTTTTTATCTATTATATCGCTCATTTGCTTCCTCTACGTGAACTTAAATTCTTACAAAATCCATATGGATAGGATGGTAATTAAAAATATAAGGTCAGCTAAGGGTGAGTTAATTAACGGTCTTAAATTTCCGACTTAGAGATATTAAGCGTGCAAAATAGCTAATTGAAGTGTATTCGTTTTTATAAATCATAATAATCTAAAGATTCTACTAGCTAGAACGAGTCTAATATTCTATCTTACCGCCTCGGATATTTTTTGAGTATTTATATTCAAAATATATTTGAGTTAATAGTGATAAAAATACAGGAGGAGACAATGTCTCTTAAAGGAACTAAAACTGAGCAAGCACTAAAAGATGCTTTTGCAGGTGAATCTCAAGCAAACCGCCGTTACCTATACTTTGCAGCAAAAGCTGATGTTGAAGGATATAACGATGTTGCCGCTGTTTTCCGTTCAACAGCAGAAGGTGAAACAGGACATGCTCATGGGCATTTAGAGTATTTAGAAGAGACAGGAGACCCAGCAACTGGTCTGCCTTTCGGTTCTACTGAGGACAACCTAAAGACTGCTATCGCTGGTGAAACGCATGAGTACACCGATATGTACCCAGGCATGACAAAAGATGCTCGTGAAGAAGGTTTTGACGAGATTGCTGATTGGTTCGAGACGCTTGCAAAAGCAGAACGCTCTCATGCAAATCGTTTCCAAAAAGCACTAGATAATCTAGACGCTTAATTTGGACAATCACCCTTTTTCCTAGTACTCCAATCACGCTGTATCCGTCAATATAACGTGGTTGGAGTACAGTGATAGCGAGAAAGGGGGATTACTTAATGTATAGCTTCCTTAAAAAGAGTAATTAGTTAAGTTTTAACAATTTAACTAATTATTTTTATACAGCGAAAGCGGAGTGATTTATATGGCACGCGAAGGTAGTCTGCAAGCCCCAACACGTCATCCTCTTGATTGGAAATCAGATGATTTTTATGATGAGTCATCCTTAAATAAAGAGCTAGAACGTGTCTTTGATCTCTGCCACGGTTGTCGTCGTTGCGTTAGCTTATGCGGATCGTTTCCTACTTTATTTGATCTTGTTGATGAGTCAGAAACCTTTGAAGTAGATGGTGTTGATAAACAAGATTACTGGAAAGTGGTTGATCAGTGCTATCTCTGTGACCTGTGTTATATGACAAAATGTCCGTACATTCCGCCCCATGAGTGGAATATTGACTTCCCGCATTTAATGTTACGTGCAAAAGCCATTAAGCATAAAAAAGGTGAGGTAAAAACACGCGATAAAATACTCAGTGCAACGGATACTGTGGGCAATTTAGCGGGTATTCCTGTTATTTCACAAATAGTGAATACGGCGAATAAAAATGCGCTAGTGCGTAAAGGCTTAGACAAAGTATTAGGTGTACATCCAGATGCCACTATTCCTGAATATCACAGTAAGACTGCGCGTAAGCGTTTAGCTAATCATAGCTCAAATTACACCGCAGAAGCAGTCGGTAGAACGACAGGAAAAGTGGCTATTTATGCCACTTGCTATGGTAATCGCAATGAGCCACATATCGTCGAAGACCTTTTTAAAGTATTAGATCATAATAAAATCCCTGTCACTTTTGTCGAAAAAGAAAAGTGTTGTGGCATGCCTAAGCTAGAATTAGGCGATCTTAAAGCAGTGAATGAGTCCAAAGAATTCAATATTCCTGTATTAGCTAAAATGATTGATGAAGGCTACGATATTATCGCCCCAGTGCCTTCTTGTGTGTTGATGTTTAAACAAGAGCTTCCACTGATGTACCCTGATGATGAGCAGGTGCAGAAAGTAAAAGCACATATCTTTGACCCGTTTGAATACCTTATGCTGCGTCATAAAGAAGGCAAGCTAAATACCGATTTTAGCCAGTCATTAGGAAAGATTAGTTATCACGCTGCTTGTCATTTGCGAGTACAAAATATTGGTTTAAAAACGCGTGAATTACTTACACTCATTCAAGATACTAGTATTGACACTATCGAGCGTTGTTCGGGGCATGACGGAACATTTGCTGTAAAAAGTGAATTTCACGATATGTCGATGAAAATTTGTCGTCCTGTTGTCAGCAAAGTACAAAAGGCTCAGTCGGACTATTACAGTAGTGATTGTCCAATGGCAGGTCATCAAATAGCAACAGGGCTCAAGGATGATTCTAAACCATATCATCCACTTACCTTATTACGCCTAGCTTATGGCATTTCGGATTAGTAACTACTCAGCTTGAACTCTATTTTGCCCGATTTCTGCGTTAAAAGTGCTCATTTATACTGATAAACTCCGCCCTTTTGCCTTGAACTCGAACAAAATAGAGCTCAAACTGAGCAGTTATTGATTATACTGAGTAGTTACTCGGATTAAAGGATTAATCACACAATGACAACCCAAAATAAACTAAGTCGCGATGATTTATACAGTCTTGAGCAATACAATGAGATGCGTAATGAATATCGTCAAAAAGTAATGGCACATAAGAAAAACCGTCGTGTAGCCATTGGAGATAATGCCTCTTTACTTTTTGAAGATCGTTTGACTATGCAGTATCAAATACAAGAAATGTTGCGTGCAGAGAAAATATTTGATGCAGAAGGTATCCAGGAAGAGCTTGATGCTTATAACCCCTTAATTCCAACAGGTAGCAACTGGAAAGCGACCTTAATGCTTGAGTATAGTGACCCCGATGAGCGTGCAACTGCACTGGGAAAACTACTAGGGATTGATAAAAAAACATGGGTACAAGTCGAAGGTTTTGACAAGGTTTATCCTGTTTCAAATGAAGACCTAGAGCGTGAAACCGAAGATAAAACTTCCTCCGTGCATTTTATGCGTTTTGAACTGAGTGACGAAATGTCGAGTGCTGTAAAAGCAGGTGCAGCAATTAATATGGGTATAGAGCATGAAAACTATCATTATGCTTTAGAACCCGTTGCAGAAAATGTGCGTAAGTCTTTAGCAGGTGATTTAAGCTAATTAATACCTTTTATTATTTTTCAGATAAATAATTTCTAAATCCAAGGAGTTCAAGCCTTAGCTTGTGCGAACCCACACTAGCTAAAGCTAACTCCTTTCTATTTATGTGCAAGCTAAACACTAAGTCTGTATAAGAGACCTCACTCAAGCTATCGTTTTTACAGCATCCCCTACGTCCATGTAGATATTTATTAAGTAGTGAACACCTTAAGTCACATGCTTAAAATGTCATAAAACCTTCATGGGGTACGACTTTCTGGAAAAGTCGGGAAGTTCTATGACGCGCTGTATTTTTATAGGCTCGTTTTATAGCAAAAATGAGGTCACTTATTCAGGCTTTTTTACTGTGACTAGATCCATTTGCTAATAGTTGCGAATTTAGTTTCTGTAACGGCTCAATTATTTTGATTTTTTTATTGAAACCCCTTTAATATGCTAGAAATACTCTATCAAGACGACTTTCTTGTTGCGATAAATAAACCCTCTGGCTTATTAGTACATCGAAGCATGATAGACCGTCATGAAACAGAGTTCGCCATTCAACAAACGCGCGACCAGATAGGTCAGTATGTTTACCCTGTGCATCGTTTGGATAAACCGACATCAGGTGTATTGTTATTTGCCTTAGATAAAAACATTGCCAAAAATGTATCACAACAATTTACAGAAAAGCAGATACAAAAAAGCTATATCGCTATTGTACGAGGCTATACAGAGAAAGAGGGAAGGATTGACTATGCCTTAAAAGAACAGCTCGATAAAATGACTGATTCAAAGGCAAAGCAAGATAAAGAAGCACAAGAAGCGATAACAAATTACCAATGCCAAGCAACAGCTGAACTACCCTTTGCAGTAGGTCGCTACCCAACCGCTCGTTATTCTTTGTTAAATTTAATACCAGAAACAGGTCGAAAGCATCAACTTCGCCGTCATTTAAAGCATATATTCCACCCTATAATAGGCGACACCTCGCATGGTGACGGTAAGCACAATACTTTATTTCGAGAGCAGTTTAATTGCCATCGTTTATTACTACATGCAGATAGCCTTAGCTTAAAACATCCACTATCAGGAAATAAAATTTCAATAAAAGCTCGGTTACAGGATGACTTTCAGGTAGTTGTTGATAGTATATTTTTCTTGCCCAAATATAATAAGTAATTTATAAGGTAACTAATCAGCTTGCACTCTATTTTGCCTGGTTTCTACGTTAAAAGTGTTCATTTATGGCTTATAATCCGCCCTTTTATCTTGAACTCGAACAAAATAGAGCGCAATCTGAGCAGTTACCGATTATGCTGAGTGGTAACTTATAAAGAATGATGTTTTAAAAAATCTTTTTAAAACAATTATTCACATATTTTTGAAATAATTAAAACAAAGGCTATTCATGTTAAAAAAAGTAATATTACCCCTTAGTACACTCTTTTTTTTATTTATCTTTTCTGTATCAGTTGCCGAAACTAAAACATCTACTATTCCTACAAAAAAACAACGCACATATTTACTTTTGGGACAGTCGAATATGGCTGGGCAAGGTTTAGTTAGTGAGCTAAATGAGCAACAAAAAGTACTAGATAGTCATGTGCAGTTTTATTTGAATGGTGAATTAACATCCCTTTTAACGTTAAATAAGTTTGGTCCTGAAGTTACTTTTGCTAAATCGATTGTAAAAAAATATCCTAACTCTTCTATTCGTCTTATTAAATTTGCTCCTGGTGGTTCGTTAATGAAAGACTGGGTTTCGAGAGACGCAGGGAAGCACTACGATACTCTAATAAAACAAGTAAAAAAATCTAATAAGGGGGTACTTCCTAAAATTGACGGTGTACTATGGATGCATGGTGAGCGTGATGCTAAATCAAAACAGTTAGCAAGTGCATATGAAAAAAACATGAAGACTTTTATTAAAATGCTAAAGCATGATTTTAAAAATGATAAATTAGTCTTTGTTCTTGCTCGTATTAGTATTCCAACTTCATTTAGACCTGCTGTACCTGAAGTGAAGTTAGCTCAAGAACATATTGCACAGTCATCAGAATTTATCCATATAATTCCTACTGATGATTTAAATAAAATAAGTGATCAAGTTCACTTTAGTACCCAAGGACAGTTGGTCTTAGGAGAGCGTTTTGCCGCGATGATGTATTAGGTATGGAAATAATCCTAATTTTGTTTAAATTTCATATGAGCATATTTTATTCTTTGTGCTTGTTTTTAGCTTGTATGTACTATAATACTAAGTCGCAGTTCTTTAAGAACTAGTACTCCAACCACGTTATATTGACGGATACAGAAGCAAACCAAAGCGTTCAAGACAAGGCATGGGTTGCAGACAATGGTTATTCCCTTGTCAAAACGTACTAGTTTATGGGGGGATTTTAATAGGTTAGGTGAAGGTTCAACCAGCCTGTTTGGTATCACCCTATAAAAATGACTCTATTCCATTTACCTATTGAAGCCAAATTATATTCTATGAATAAAATATCTGTTTATAAATCGAAAAAAATCCATTTAGCATTATTCTCAGCATCTATTTTTGTTACATATTTTGCTGTGCCTTTAGTCGCCAGTGCAGATACAAGTACGTCTGTTGATGCAATTATGGAACAACTTAAATCACTCAAGGCAACTACAGCGCCAAAAGTTTCCACTACTGTGCCTGTAGTAGAGAAAACTGATATAGAAAATGAATCTACCAAAGTAGTTACCGAAGAAGCACCTGCTAAAGAAATAAAGGCTGTTGTGGTTGGTGAAGAAACAGCTCCCGCTGAGAAAAAAATAGTGACAGATACATCATCTTTAACTGTTGATAACAGCGCAGTGATAGTGTCTAACATTACAAAAACTAAAAAAAATATTAGAAAAAAATCAAAAAAACGTCATCACAAAAAGAAAGTAGCTAAAACTAAGCAGAATCCTCCTATTTTTGATCAAGATTATATGTCTTTGATTAATGAAATATTAAATGAACAACCTAAGACAAACACTACTAAAAGCAAAGGTATATCGGGTTGGATCTATCTAGGACGTTATGTAAATGGAAGTCTGGTAGGTGGGAGTCTAAATTCGGGGGGTAATTTACCTCAAGTTGGTCGCACTTATACAGTAAAATCAACACGTATTAATTTGAGAGCATCCCGCCCTATGAAAACAGGTTTAGGGAAATTAGTTGATGTATTGAGTGCGGGGGATCAAGTAAATATTAAGAAAATTCACCGCTCTAGTCGGAACAATTACTGGGCAAGCGTTAGTTACTGATATTACGCAATATAGAAGAAATATTATATATTTTTTCCGACTACTGCATTAGAGGTGCTCACTTATACCTACAAACACCGCATAGAGCGCAATTAATCAGTTGGTCATAAAGATAACAGATAAAAAGTCTGTTCGCCTAGGAGGAGAAAGTTTAAATCTTCTTGATGGCAACTATTGACCTTGATAACCAAAGTCAATAGTTTTTGAATAGCCCGTCCTAACCCAGTATCAGAATAAATCTGATTCTAGTGCTCCAACCACGTTATATTGCTCCTGCAGGACGAGCCAGAAAGCGGTCATCCACGTTGTTGCACTTTTTATGAAGGGGAATAACCATTCACAAAAAGTGCGCCTAGTGGCTAACCGCTTTCTGACTCGCTGTATCCGTCAATATAACGGTTGGAGTACTAGTAGATTAAATTTAACATCACCATCATAACAACTAAAAATAAGACTGTCATAATAGTACCAGCACGTATAAAGTCAGGGACTCGATAACCACCTGGTCCCATTGTGAGGGCATTTACCTGATGAGTGGGAATAATAAACGAATTTGAGGTTGCTATTGCTACTGTTAAAGCAAATAAAGCAGGGTCTGCGCCTACGCCTCTAGCTATGTTAACAGCTAACGGTACCAGTAATACTGTTGCGCCTACATTTGACATGACTAAGGTAAAGAAGGTTGCTAATATTGCAATTGAGAGTTGAATAATCCAGATAGGCATATCACCAACAATAGCAAGTGTTTGATCTGCGATCCATTTGGCTGTACCTGTTTGTTCAACGGCTATTCCTAGAGGTATTAAGCTCGCCAATAAGAATACGGTTTTCCAAGATACTGCTTCATAGGCTTCATCAATTTTAAGTACCCCCGATAGCACCATACCAATCGCTCCCGTCAACAGGGCAATTGATAATTTAACATCAGTAAATAACACCATGCTAAGTGCAATTACAAAGAAAACACCCGCCCATACGACTTTTTTAGGGCGTAGTTCCTCACGAGGATATTCTGTGGTAATGACAACAAAGTTTTTATCCTTTTCTAAACGCATTAAGGTTTCCCATGTGGTATGGACAACCAGTGTATCACCTGAGTGTAAAGGCATATTGCGTATATCTTCACCTTCACGCATGGTTTCACCATCGCGGTGTAACCCCACCATCGCAATACCATAAGTTTTACGCATCCATACATCGCGCGCACTTTTACCGATTAATTTAGAACTAGGTGGGATAACAATTTCAGCAATGCCTGCTTTACTGGTAGATAGTGCCTCAGAGAAAGTGCGTAATTCATCACGTTGTTTTAGTTGATATTTATCGATAAAGTGCTTTAAGTCATTAGGTTCTGCCACTACACCTAATACGATACCTTCTTGTAATCCTGTATCACGATCTAAAGCACCTGGTCCTACTCTGGTTTCTTGCCCCGGTAATTTGGTTGCAATAATTCTGACTCGATAAGCTGTTTCAATATCATCCAGGTGTTGCCCAATAAGATCTGAACCTTTAGGAACCACTACTTCATAAAGCTCATAGTTGATACCATAAACATCATGAAAATATTTCATGGCATCGGAGCCTGTAGGGTTGCTTTCACTTTTAGTAACAGGTAAAACGAGGTGTCCTGCGAATACAAAATACAGAACCCCTGTAGTGACTAAAGCGATGCCAATAGGAGTGACAGAAAATAAGCTCCATGATTCCATTTGCTGATCAGCTGGAAGGGTTGAGTTAGAGGTCGCAATGAGGTCATTCAACAGTATAAGTGGAGAGGAGCCAACCATTGTTACTGTTCCACCTAATATGGCGCAAAAACCCATCGGCATTAATAAACGTGACATGGGTAAGCCTGAACGAGCAGAGATACGAGCCACAACAGGTAAGAAGAGTGCTGTTGCCCCAACGTTTTGCATAAAAGATGAAATAAAAGCAACGGTGGTCGAAACAATCGGGATAATCCGTTTTTCAGAGGTACCGCCAACATTTAAAATAAAGGCAGCAACTTTCGACATAATACCAGTTTTATCTAAGCCTGCACCAATAATCATAACCGCAATAATGGACATAACCGCATTACTAGAGAAGCCATCAAAGAGATGATTAGGGTCAACTAAGCCCTTATCTATTCCCATCAAGGGGGCAAATAAGCCACTTAAGCCTAGCAAGACCATAATACTGACCGCTGCAATATCAACATCAACAATTTCAAAGGCAAATAAATAAATAGTGAGAAGTAAAATAGCACTAACCCAAGCTATCTCGATACTTGGTACTTTATAAGCCAAAAAGAGGGCTAGAAGAATAAAAAGAGCAACAGATGCTAAACGCTTTTTTATTAGTGTTTTAGTAGAGTCTTTCAGTGTGAGTTTTGTCATATTTTTTGCCGTTTGATTTTTGCTAATTTAAAATTAGTCCTGATTATAGTTACAAATAAATAAAAGAAATGATTATTTTGAGGACATCGTGTTGAAAATAGCTTGGTGTACTTTAAAGTATAAGATTTATCTTTGGTGAGTCCATCGCGATAAGTATAGGGATAAATTCCGATAAAGAGAGCTTAATTGTTATAAAAATAGTATTTGGAAAGAGATGTTGTACATTAAAGTGCTGATGCGTAAGCTCTTGCTCGGTAGAAAATTTAAAATAAAGAAGTATAATTTTTATAAAATTAATTGATTATAATTTGCTATTTTTCTTAGTAATTTGCCTCTAGTCACCTAAGTTGCAACAGTAATCTGCACAGAAGATGAACAATCTCTTGTGATCATTTACTTTGGGGGCATGAATCAACAAAAATTACATTGTCTTGTTATAAGAGGTCAAATAGGGCGCTATCCAGCGCTTGTACAGACGTTAAGCAAATACCCAGAAAATATCAAAATTGATTTAATCGATAATGATGTTGTAAAGGTGAAAAAGGCTCTGCTTAATAAGAAATTAAGTATGGTTTTTCTTTTTAAAGAGAGTGGTTTATCACTTGAAGGCTTAGCAGAGTTGATGAGAAAAAATGCCTCTGAAGCTATTTTAATTTCATTAAATGATGAGAAGCCCCAATCCGCTTTGGTCTCTAAAGCAGGTTATAAAGGTGTGCAGGTTTGTAATTTGCACTATAGTCCAGCTGGCTCAACATCTAATCTTGCTCTGAAATTTTTAACTCAATACGCCTATTTGAAATCAGAATTTCGTAGTTGTAAGTCATTACTACGTGTTTCGGAGCAACGTTGTCATTGGTTAGTTGATTCTAGCTCTGAGGCTGTCGCTTATATAATGGATGACATGCACCTCTATGCTAATGAAACCTACCTTAATTTATTTTCACATGGTTCGTTGCATAGTTTAAAGCTAACAGCAGTTTCCGATTTAATTCTTGAGGATGAAAGAGCTGTATTTTTTGATTTTGTACGTCAGTATGATGAGCGAAATATAAAGGCATCTGCATTAATTGTTACCTTACATCCATTAAAAGGTAAGGATTTTCGTGCCAGTATTCGCCTGATACCAACCGTATTTTGTGGTACTCGTTGTTATCAACTTTGGGTAAGGCGGTTAGGCTCAAGTAATAGACTTCCTTTAAAAAAGGTAAAAGCGTTAGGGGTTGATGATTCTGCTGATATGTCTATAAATGAAAAGCCTTCTTCTCCTTGGGATGGCGACTCATCTGTGTCATCTAACACTAGCAAGGTGACCGATCCTATTATAGTGAAAGAAAATACCGCTAATAGGGCAAAAAATCGGGTACAAAAAGATTTGAATCAACGACGAATAAGTAAAGAAGTATACAAAACTAAGCGACCTAAGCATTTTAATGCTTTATTGAAACACGTTTTAGAAAGAAGAGAAGTATCACTTAATCTCTCTCAGCTAGAATACTTAAATAAGAAAAATAATTCAGGCAGACAATACATGGTCGATTTGAATGTATCAGAGCTAGAACATAAGAAAATATCAAGTAAATTACCTAAAAAATACCATGATATATTTTGGGATCAGCTAATGCTTGTTCTTTTATTCCAGCGTTTAAGACAAGGTAAATCGAAAAATATGGAGTTATTAATACCTTTGACAGAATCTTCACTAAAAGACAGTATGTTAGTTAATTGGCTTAAAACTGGCTTGCTTCGATTAGCTAATAATGCAACTGGATGTACTTTTCTCTTATCCTTAGCAGAAGGATTTGCTGATAAAGAGAAAAATATTGAAAACTTAAAGCAAGTTTTAGAGCGTCTCGATTGTGCTATAGGTGTTGATAATTTTGAGATAGATCACCATACAAAAGCACTATTAAGCTTTATTAAGCCAAAATATGTAAGATTTTCAAAAAAATGGGTTATGAATAATATAAAAAATAAGCAACAGGTAATGAAATTAGCTAATGCAATAAAAACATTAGAGAAAAATAATATTAAAGTAATAACGCCTTATAACTCAGGACAGCAGATGAAAAAACTTTTTGATATGTCGGGAGCTTCCTTTTGTCAGAAACAAGCCGTTAGTTAAAACATTCTGTCAGAAATAAGCAGTCAGGCAAAGCATTAAGTCATATAATGAGGGGCTTTAAATAAATCATTGCCAAGAAACAAAATGTAACTACCCAGTAGCAGTTACTAAAAAATAATAATAAAAATATGACAACTCAGGCTGAAAAATACAATATTGCAGTGATTGCACGGGATAACTCTATTTATTCATGGCAATACGAAGTACTGAAAAACGTTCTTAACATAGAAGGAGTGAGTCTTTCTAGCTTATTAAAACATCATTCTTTAGCAAGTAAGCGCCCTCTTGCTGTTCAATTTTTGCATCATATAGAGCGATATTTATATCACTGTCAACCGCACTTCTTTGAAGAAAAAAATATAGATGGATTGGTTCCTAATATAGAGCCTGTTGATCTATCTAGCTCTGCATCTATTGATCTTACTGATATAGATTTTGTACTTAACTTTACAGAAGAATTACTACCTGATGATTTATTAGTTCAGCCAAAACTAGGAGTTTGGTCTATTTTTATTGGTGATAATGTAAAAATAAAGTCTCAACTGACAGCAGTAAATGATTTTATCTCTGAAAATGATGTTGTGACAATTGGTCTACAAATAGAGACACTAAGCAACACCCCAAATATTACCTTATACCAGTCTAATAGTAGCGTTGATATGGCATCAATATGTCGTACTGCTGAGCGCTGCTTGCATAAAACATCTTATTTTATCCCTCATTACCTTAATCAACTTAGAGAAAAAGGTATACCAGATTCTTTAGGATTCACCCATAGAAAAGAGTTGAAAGATAATTTATCAAAGAAAGACTCAACTAGTCTTTTATGGCAATCCATAAAGCGCATAAGTAAAAAAATGGATCATAAATACAGGGCAAAAGAACAGTGGTCTTTGATTTATGGTAGAAACAAGCCTGATAATTCATCAAACCCTAATTTAGATATTGCTTCTTTTAAAATGTTACAGCCACCAGAAGATAGATTTTGGGCTGATCCATTTGTTATTAGCTATGATAATAAAAATTATATTTTCTTTGAAGAGTTGATATTTGAGCGTGATCTTGGGCATTTATGTTGTATGGAATTATATGATGATGGTACTCATAGCACGCCTAAAAAGATTCTAGAAAAGCCTTATCACTTATCTTATCCCTTTATTTTTGAGTATGAAGATGAGTTTTATCTCATTCCAGAGTCTGGTGATAAACAGTGTGTAGAGCTTTATAAAGCAACAGCATTTCCTTATCAGTGGGAGTTTGAAAAAACACTCATAAGACATATTTATGCCTATGATTCAACCCTGTTTGAATATGATGGTATTTGGTGGTTATTTGCTTGTGTTGCTGATGATGAAAAATCCTCAAGTACTGAAGATTTATGCTTGTTTTACGCTGATAATCCCTTGAGTGATAACTGGCAAGCACATCCTTTAAATCCTATTATTTCTGATGCAGCTACTGCACGACCAGCAGGTAAGTTGTTTACTCATAAAGGAAAATTATACAGACCTTCACAAAACTGCGCGGCTTCATATGGTGCAGGTTTAAATCTTTGTGAAATTACGGAATTAACAAAAACAAATTATTCAGAAAACGTAGTCAGTCGTATTTTTCCTGAGTGGGACAAACGCTTAAAGGGCTTACACACTTTAAATTTCAATGAAAATATCACGGTTTGTGACGTCATTGTTGACAATCGATAAGAATGGGAGGAGACGATGCATATAGCTCATGTAATAGAACCAATGGGACATGGCGTATTTATCTGGGTTATAGATATGTCAAATAAGCTAGTCGAGGCAGGTTACAAAGTAACGGTATTACACTCCATTCGTGAAGAAACACCTGAAAACTGGCGTGAAATGTTTGATCCTCGTGTTAATTTAATTCACGTGCAAATGAGCCGAGCGATTGATCCTGTGATGGACATAAAAGCCCTTATTGGTCTTTATAAGCACTTAAAAAGAATATCTCCCGATGTGATTCATACACACTCATCTAAAAGTGGTTTTTTAGCTCGTGCGGCAGGTTTTCTTCTGAGAAAAAATCATACTTTGTTATATACCTCGCATGCTATCCATTATCCTTTGATCCAGCAATTTACAAAGCGTCAGATATATAAAATTCTGGAGTTGATAGGGTATTGGCTTGGCGGCACTATCGTGGCCTGCTCTAAGAAAGAATACGATATTATCTTAAAAGAAATAACCTTTGGAAATACACAAAGACTACTAAGAATTAGTAATGGTATTGATGTCGATCAAATAATTCCTAAAGACTACTCGCAAAAAAATGAGAAAGTAAAAATTGGTGTATTAGGACGCATATCAGAACAAAAAGCACCGTGGGTATTTTCGAGTATCGCTAAATCAATTAATGCTAAACGTAGTGATGTCGAATTTATCTGGATTGGTGGTGGCGAAGATAATGACGTTAAAAATCTACATGATGCAGGAGTTAAAGTAACAGGTTTATTAAGTCGTGAAGATGCACTAAAAGAAGTCTCTAGCTTGGATATTTTTCTCCAAACATCACTATACGAAGGTTTATCACTGGCTTTATTAGAGGCCCAAGTTGCAGGTATTCCTGCTGTTGTGACCAATATTCCTGGTAATGATGAAGTAGTACAGCACGAAAAAACAGGTTATGTGGGAAATACCGAAGAAGAGTTAGAAAAATTTACAGAGCTACTGATAGATTCATTAGAGTTGAGAGAAAAAATGGGAGCAACTGCGATGCAATACGCCAAAAAGCATTTTTCTTTTGATGTAATGGGCGATATTTACAAAGCACACTATCAGGAAATTTATGATAAAAATAGAGCAAAAATTCCAGCACATTCCTAATAAGTAATGTTAGCCATTTTAGTTGTACTTAGATAGATGAGACCAAGCAGACCATGAAGTCATTTAGCGTCTCTGATCTGAGTGATTCAGATCAAGCTTCAAGTGTTTGTAAAAAAAGCTACCCAAATCAGCT
>JALVDG010000096.1 GCA_027009095.1 Thiotrichaceae bacterium | reverse complement strand
ACAAGGTTCGCAATTTTGCGAATAAATATAATTCACGAATTTTAAAATTATGTGAATTGTAAGTAGTTGATTTTGCAAGCCACTAATTTAAGTGCGATTGCCCTAACTCAGGTCATCTTAGTACAAGCGTCTGTTTCCTTTGTTTTCAAGTGGTTAAGGCGAACAATTTTAATAAGCGAATAAAAAATCAATCATCACCCCAAATTAATTCCCCTGTGCTACTAAAATCATAGCCTGTTAATTCATCTGCTATTTGCTGTGAGGAGAAGGATTTAAGTTGTAGGATTAGTTCTTGAAATAGATGTCTGAACCAAATATTACGCGGTATGGCTAGGTCGAAGGCTTCCCAGCCGAGGCTTATAAAACCTTGCCCAAACTCTGTCGCGGCGGATTTTGTTCCAGGGGCAATGTCGGCTAAGTCCATTGCGATAGCGGCGGCGGCTTCGCGTTCGGAAAGTGCTTCGGTTTCACTGTTTAGATTTTCGATGGTTTTTCCATAAGCGGCGAGAACTTCTTGCAAAAAACGTTGTGCGCCTGCGCCTGTTTGCCGTCTTACCCAACGAAATTGTTCATCAAAAAAGGCGGATGGCTCGTTAGCATATTTTAAGAGAGGCGGGCTGACAATTAAGCCTTGTTCACGTTTAAAGGCGCGGATTAAGACCCAGTTTTTATGTTGAGAATAATGGCGCAATAGAGCGGGGTGACGGGTACGGCTTTCATTGTCTGGTCCCCAGTGAATACCACAAACATCAATACGATGTGCCTGTAGTAAGTCTAAGCCTAGTCGTGTGCCTGTTGGTGCATAGGTGATTAACGCTTTTGAACCTATTTCTGCGGCATAGCGACTGACGAGGCGAGATAGTAAAGGATCGTCACTACCTGCAATAATAAGACGGTCAGAGAGTAGCCCACTGTGTGAAGAATCAAGCATCCAGCGGTTAATCAGCTCGCGGGGGAACATCCACTTGCCCGTGACTTTGGTGGCGGGGATGGTGCCATTGTTAGCCAGCTCGTATATCTTTTTTTCATTTAGCTGCAAATAGTGAGCAACTTGTTTCACACTAAGAAAAGGGAGCTGTTGAAAATCATCCATATTATTGGATTACTTCCTTTTTTGCTTGGGTATGTCGTGGTCTTGTTGTATCAATATCAAACTGAATTTTCTCCGCGCCGTTATAAATTAAAAAATGTCGCCCTTTTGCGCGTGAGATAAGGGTTAAACCGACTTGTTTGGCTAACTTCAAGCCCATATGTGTTGTACCCGAGCGGGATAGCACAATCGGAATCCCCATTTGCGTGACTTTAATCACCATTTCAGAGGTCAAACGTCCTGTGGTGTAAAATATTTTATTATCACCCGACATTTTCTTTAGTGCCATAAAGCCCGCAATAGCATCAACGGCATTGTGCCTTCCTACATCCTCAACAAAGCGTAATATTTTAGTCGTGCTTGGGTTGCTTTGACATAAGGCGCAACCATGCACTGCCCCTGCTTGCTTGTAAATTTCATTGTAACGATTGAGTTTGTCTAATAAAGCATAGATAAGGGATTGTTTTAATGGTGGCGCGTTTAGCTGTATTTTATCAATGCCTGCCATCATATCGCCATACATTGTTCCCTGTCCGCAGCCTGTTGTGACGGTTTTATGCTGTAGTTTTTTCTCAAGATTAGCAAGGGTTTGGTTCAATACCACTGCGACGGAATCACTCTCCCAGTCTACTTGAATCACATCTATCGCTTCAATATTAGCAATCAAGCGTTGATTAAGTAACCAGCCTAAGGTTAATAACTCAGGTTGTGTCCCTAAGGTCATGACCGTTACAACTTCTCGTTTGTCTAAATAAATAGTCAATGCTCGTTCAGCAGCAACATGACAATCAATCGCTTTGCCAAATTCATTGACCGCAGTAGTTTTTACCGAAGCATCGAGACCTTCATCAGAAAGTTTAATAGGCATTGATTTTAAGCTCCATAAATTGACGGGGTATTTAAGTACCCGCGTAAAATTAATCTAAGCATTTAGCCCCTGTTTTCTGATCTTCTTCGTTATTGCTTTGGTCACATAGCCCACTATGCTCCCGTCGCAATGCCTTGAATATCCAAAAACAGGATACTAAATTTTGTTAAATTAATTTTGTTTGAGTACTTAATGTGAAATGCAATTAATGTACCAAATACTTATAGAAGCTATAGCCCCGTAACATCACTTATTTAAGGTATGTTATGTCGCTTAATTTTAGATCATCGGGTCAAAAAATACCGTTTGCTATCTTGTTGATAAAAATGCGGATTGCGGTGATATGCCCTGCTATCGCTAAAATAATCAGTGGCATATTATTTGCATCATTCCAACATATATTGTTAATGGATTGACTAAAACGTGAGTAAATCATCAAGTCCTCATAAGTTTCCTGTTTCTGTGATTATGGAATCCACTCCTTCGAGTAGCCCGTGGTTAGATGTTAGCTGGGGTGCGGTGGGTATTTGCCGTCTTCGCGAGCAAGATCAAAACCAACAGGAGAAACGCATTCAGCAGGGAGATAAGACGCAGTATATCTACAGCAACCTTTCCTTGCGTTTATTTTTAGATGAGTGCGAAAGTTATTACCACAATCTTATGTCACCTGAGCCTAGCTGTTTTATTGTTGCGCGAGAAGATGAAGACAATGGCAGCGAGCGCCCTATTCCTTTTTTAGTCACCATGAGTTTTGATGAAGCCAATTCGTATTTAGAAGGGGATGATTTGGTCTACTCTGTGCCGATTCCTGCCGAGCTATACCCTTGGATAGAGGCTTATGTAGTGGATAACTACAGTGCTGAGAAACGTACAAAACGGAAGCGCAAAGATTGGAGGAAGGGCGAATGAGCGATAAAACAAACAATAATGAAAGTTTTGTATCACGCTGGTCGAAACGCAAGCAAGAAGCAAAACTGGAGCAGCGACAAGAAGTTGAGATAGAACAAGCGGTACTGAATAATGAGATAGTAGGCAAGACAGTAGATGACTCGCAACAGGGTATTAGCGAGGAGCTTGAGCGAGTAACTGAGCCAACAGAACAACAACGATTAGATGCGTTGAATACACTAACTGATGAGGATATGCCTGACTTAGAAACCTTAGATGAAAGTTCTGATTACGCAGGATTTATGTCTAAAAATGTCAGTGATATGTTACGCAAAATGGCATTGCGAAAGTTGTTTGCTTCAGAGTCTTACAATGTGCGTGATGGTTTAGATGAGTACGATGGTGACTACACCAATTTTGAAAAACTAGACCCCTCTGTCGTTACCACCGATATGAAACATATGTTTGAAGTTGAGGCAAAACGCTTGGCAGAAAAGCTAAAAGCCGAAGAGCAAGAAAAGACACAAGCACTTGCTGATAGCAATGAAGGAATGGAAGTAGTTGTCACAAATAGTGATGACTATACGGAAGACGATGATAGCAGTGATAAGCTCGCCTTAGACAAAAAATCATCTGATAATAATGTCTTAGAGCCTTCTTTAGAGGAGCTTGAAGTAGTGTCGCTAGAGACTAATAAGGAAAATACATGAGCAATACCTTCCCGACAGAGGAAAACCTAAAAGCCCAACAAGCCGCTTATCGTGCTGTGAGTGATTTTCATACCGCAGAAACTTCATTAGTTGAGTATCAGTCTCGTGGGCATGTCGCCTTGATTGGTGATGCACAAGCAATACAACAAGTCGGCGAATTACCTTCAATATTAAGCTCGGAAGTTGTGCTTTATGATGCGACAGTACAAGCTGACATACGTATTGAAGGGGCGTTAGGGCATTTTGTTATCAGCTATGGCGAGCAGATCATTAAGGCAGATTTGATTTTAGACTGCTCTCCATCACCCGTCTTAACTATGGCACTTAAACCACCTGGTTATTTCGTTTTTGATCATAAAAACAGCAAGGCGATAAAAGACGAGCTGGAAAATTTAGTCGGGACATTTGAGAAGCCCCGATATTTTAATTACAACGAATCTGCCTGTGCGCATGGTCGCTCGGGGCAGCTAGGGTGTACGCGTTGTGTCGATGCTTGTCCTGCCGAGGCAATTATCTCTATTGGCGATAGCATCGAGGTGAATCCTTATCGTTGTCAAGGTGGTGGAATCTGTGCCTCTGTTTGCCCATCGGGAGCGATTCGTTATAGCTATCCAACATCAGAAGATTTACTCCAGCAAGTTCGCCTATTAATCAGACATTATTTAAAACAAGGAGGCGTAGCGCCAGAGCTAGTGTTTGTTAATGAAGCAGAGCAACA
>JALVDG010000095.1 GCA_027009095.1 Thiotrichaceae bacterium | reverse complement strand
TGCAAGCTCATCAGCAATATCTTCTTCAAGCATATCGCGACGTGTTGACAGCATTTGCCCGAGTTTTACAAAAACAGGACCGAGGTCTTCTAAGGCTTTGCGGATTCGTTCACCACGGGAGCGTGTTTCTTTTTTCTTCCAGTTCCAAGGTGATAGATGATAGATAAAGCGGAGCGGTCTGAGTGCGGGAATATTATAGATAATATCATCCAGACCGTGACGAATAAGCACGCGATTGATTTCAATCAGGCGTAAAGTTTGCGAGAAAAAATTCATTGAGTTGTGTTATTCCGCGTTATCTTCTGATGATTTTTTTAGATATTGATTAATGCGAGCTTCTAAACGATCAACACTCATGCGCAAATCATCGACTTCATCAAGATAATGGTTGATTTCGGCTTCAGCAGGGGTGAGTTTGGCTTCTTCGCTGAGGTACTCTGAGGTATTTAGTTTTAATGATTCTAAGCTTTCTTGTAACCAATCTAAGCTAGTTGCTGTCACTTGTCCTGCACGATGTGCAACAACATCACCGACTACTTTAGACAGTAGTTCTTCCCAATCAATATTAACTTCACCAAGAATACGACTAAATTCTGCACCTAAATGAGTATCGCCTTCAATGCTAGCGTCGCTATCTAACAAGGTTTTTCCTGAATTATCAGAAGTGCCTAAGCGCATTAATGCCATGGGTGAACCAGTAATTGTGGTATCAGGCTCACCTTCATAATTCCCCATGACGGCTATATTTTGTTTGGCAGGTAAAAAATATAAGTCTAAGGCTAAACCACTAATATGCAACTGGATAACTTTACCATTCATGTCGGCAAATTTATCAAGCGTCTCCCCGTCTAATGCTAACCATGCATTAAGAGACGTTTCGATACTGGCAAGAATACTGGTAGGTAACTGCATAATATTAGAGTTTGTAGCCGATATGGAGGGCGACAATGCCACCTGTCATATTATGATAAGTCGTTTGCTCAAAGCCTGCTTCATCCATCATCCCTTTTAATGTTTCTTGGTCTGGGTGCATACGGATAGACTCGGCAAGATAACGATAACTATCTGCATCGTTAGCTACTAGCTTTCCGATTAAAGGGAGTAGTTTAAAAGAATATTGGTCATAAACAGTGTTAAGACCTGGTACAACAGGCTTGGAAAACTCTAATACCATTAACTTTCCACCTGGCTTTAAAGTCCGTAGCATCGAGCGTAAGGCTTTGTCTTTATCGGTAACATTACGTAAACCAAAAGCAATGGTGATGATATTAAAATGGTTATCAGGAAAGGGAAGGCATTCCGCGTTAGCTTGTACGTATTCAATATTTCCTGCAATGCCCATATCGGTTAATCGTGTTCGACCATTTTCGAGCATTGAGCCATTGATGTCTGATAACACTACCTTACCTTCTGAGCCAACAATACGAGAAAACTTAGCCGCTAGGTCGCCAGTACCACCTGCTAGATCAAGAATAGTATCACCACGTTTAGCACCTGATTTCTCAATAGTATAACGTTTCCATAAACGATGGATACCTGCCGACATCAAGTCGTTCATGACATCGTATTTATCTGCTACCGAATGAAAAACATCCGCCACCTTGTTTGCTTTTTCTTTAACAGGGACTTGCGTGTATCCAAAATGAGTAGACTGCTCTTCCGAGGTTTTATTCGACATGATGTGCTTCCTGATAAATCATTTAGGTGTTCTATTGTAACAACCAATTCTCATTGGATATATAATTTATTTTTGGGTGTAAACTCCACAGACTCTACGCAATATCTGCATATTGTTGTCAGGTAATATTGATTAACCTCACTAGCAATATTGTATTATGGCTATAAGTATGACCTGAATCTGTAAATATCTCATATAGGAATAAAAAAATGAAAGACATAGATAATTACGATGTGCTCGATTACCAACTAGCTGATTTACTTGTAGAACTAAATCACGATAAAAATAAACAGCTTTACCAAACCATATTAGACAGCAGTAAACACGCGCGCGAGGGCTGTATTGCCTTGAGTTGTGAGCCAGAGCAAGCAGATGCTTTGATAAAAACTAAGGTTGTGGGTGAAACTAACGCTTTAAAGCCATTAATCATTGATAATGGCTTTATTTATTTACGCCGTTACTGGGCATATCAACAGCGCTTAGCCGAACAAATAAATCAGCGGTTACACAATAATATTGAACAACTTGATATGCCTTGGGCTAAGAATCGTTTGCAGCATTACTTTGCTCAAGATCATGCTGATAACGAAGTAAACTGGCAACAAATCGCTGCGGCATTAGCACTAAGTGCTCGTTTCTTAATTATCTCAGGTGGACCAGGTACAGGAAAAACGACGACGATTACCCGTATTTTGGCTTTACTTATCGAGCAAAATAATCAACAAGATAATACGAAAAAACTACGCTTTTCTTTAGCTGCGCCGACAGGAAAAGCTGCTATGCGTATGAGCGAGGCAATACGTGACTCGGTACAACGAGAACAAGATAAATTAAGTGATAATGTGATTGAACAGCTCCCTAAAGAAGCGAGTACTATTCATCGTCTACTGGGTTATATTCCACATAGTACGGAGTTTAGATTTAATAAAAACAATCTATTAGCAACAGATATTGTCGTTATAGATGAAGCTTCGATGATTGATTTAGCCTTAATGACAAAACTATTCGAGGCGATTCCTCCGCAGGCAAAAGTTATTTTACTAGGTGATAAAGATCAGCTTTCTTCCGTTGAGACAGGCTCTGTATTTACCGATTTATGCGCCACCGCCGATAATAGTTACAGTGCAGAAATACAAGCGTATTTACACGCACTCACAGACGATAAAATAGATAATAACAGCCGTGAATCATCTGCAATCAATAATCATATTATTTGTCTACAAAAAAGTTGGCGATTTAATGAAAGTAGTGGAATAGGGCAGCTAGCGAGTGCTATTAACAAAGGTGAAACGGCGAATAGTTTAAGTATTTTAGCCAGTGATAAATTTAGCGATGTAGAACTTATCCTGCCCTCAAAATTTACCTATAATCACCTGCTTTCCTCGTGGGATCATTATTTACAAACAGTAAAACCATTACGTGCTAATAACGATATAGCCAATCATTTAGATGATCTCTTTATAAATTTTAATCACTTTCGCATACTCACCGCCTTACGCAAAGGCATGAACGGTTGTAGCTACCTCAATACGCAGCTAGAAAAACAATTATTACAACAAAATAAACTCAATACCCGCCAACGCTGGTATCATGGTCGCCCCATTATGATTAGTGAAAACAGTTACCGTACAGGTTTATTTAATGGTGATATCGGCATCACCCTAATCGATGAGAAGGGACAAGCTAAAGTTTGGTTTCAAAGCAAAGAGGGAGCAAAAGCTTATTCACCCGTGCGTTTACCACAACACGAAACCGCTTGGGCAAGCACCATCCATAAAAGTCAGGGATCAGAATTTGATAAAGTATTAATGATACTACCAACCGAAGACACGGCTGTATTAAGCCAGCAACTTATCTACACTGGGGTAACACGAGCCAAACAACAGTTAGTATTAGTGTCAAATGAGATAGTGTTGAAACTAGGCATAGAAAGAAAAACACCTCAAGCAACACAAATACAAAATGCCTTAAAAAATCGATAGATTGATTTTGATTAAGCCTTTGACTCCATCCAAATAACACTCGCCATACGTCCTGTTTTAGGTTCTCTTCGATAAGAATAAAAACGGGCATTATCTGCAAAACTACATTCTCCACCGCCGTAGATATTAGTCACACCAATTGCTTCTAGACGTAAACGGGCTAATTGATAAATATCGGCTAGCCATTTGCCTTTATTGGATGATGGTGTAAACGCATTACTAGCAAGTTTATGTTTGGCAATAAATGCTTCTCGAACTTCTGCGCCTACCTCAAAATTTTTCGGCCCTATCGCGACACCTAACCACGCTAAAACGTCTGAATTTTCACAATGTAACGATTCCACTGTTTTTTCTAATACACCTGCATGTAAACCCCGCCACCCTGCATGAGCGGCGGCGACTGCTGTTCCTTGGGTATTGCAAAATAATACGGGCAAACAATCAGCCGTCATCACCGCACAAACAGAGTTTACTTGATGCGCAACAGAAGCATCTGCCTCAACTGAATGTTCTGTACCTAATAGCTCATCCACTTTTGCTACTTTCACGCCATGTACTTGCGATAACCAGAGTGGTGGATTGGGTAAATTTAATTGCTCTTTAAGGTAGGCTCTATTTTTCTTA
>JALVDG010000094.1 GCA_027009095.1 Thiotrichaceae bacterium | reverse complement strand
GAAGTTTTAGAAAAAGAAGTTACGACTACTCCAAGTAAATGTATTTATGACCTTAAAGGTGATAATCCTCTTGAGCTGACTGTTGGTTCTGACTATAAAGAGCAAGGCGTTAGTATTACAGATGCAAATGGTAAAGCTGTTGAAGGAACTATCTCAGGTTCTGTAGAATCTGCTGTGGGTGAATATAAGATTACTTATCAAAGTGATAGTTGTTCTAATACTGAAACACGTATTGTTAATGTTGTTGCTAAAAATTGTACTTATTCTTTTGCTGAAAATACCAATCCATTAACTATTATTAAAGGGAGTACATATACTGATGTTAAGCCAACAGTAAAGAATGCTGCTGGCAAAGAAATTACAGCTGATGCGATTTTAGTAAAGTCAAATAATGTCGATACTAGCGTTGTGAAGGATGATTATGAAGTAGTTTATGAAGGTGCTGGATGTCCAAATACGGCAGTACGCCATGTAAAGGTTGAGTTGCCAAATTGTACCTATAAGTTCCCTAATGATAAACAAACGATGGATCTTATAGCGGGTCAGAACTATGTTTCTCCTAATGTTACAATTGAGGGAATGCCTGATGTTGTTGCTAGTGTTCTTAGCGGTGAAGTAAAGAAGAATACTCCTGATACATATACACTTATCTATGGTGTTGAGGGTGTTTGTGCTAATACAGCTAACTTTATTGTTAATGTAAAGAAAATTACTGATGAAGAACTTAAAACATTAAAAGAAGAAATTGGAAAAACAATTTTACCTAAAATTTAGTCTTTAGATCATTAGCTAAACCCAAAAGCCGCCTCTATTAATTTAGAGACGGCTTTTTTATTACCTCTAATTCTTATAGGAACAATGAGACAATAGTTCTATCTATCAACAATAACAAGGAGTGGTTCATATTTAGTCAGCCCTGAACAAATGCATTAATCATTGATTTATAAGGATTATAGGTCAAATAAAAAGCCCCATTGATATTAGCTAATCAACAGAGCCTTTTTATCGCTATAGATATCCACTTATTAAATATCATCTTGATGGCTAAGAAGCTAAAGCTTTCATTCCTTTATCAGGAAATTATTTATCTGAAAAATTATAATAGCTTATATTTCTTGAGCCTTTGGAGTCCCTACATTTTCGAGATCAGGTAGGTTTTTATCCAACTCTTTTTTTAACTCTTTAGCTCCTTCATCAAGACTCTTTCCTAATTCGTTCATAGACTCTGAAAAAGAGCGATCTAGCTCGTTAATTCCTTTTTGTAACATATTGTTTAATTGATCAAACACATTATTTACTGTCTGTTTTACTACCGAGCCTAGTGATTCTTTTATATTAACTCGCCACCCTTTTTCAGTTTTCACTAAGACTGTTTTTCCTGGAATACGAACACTGTTCTTGCCTGCTGGCTTGGTATGTAAAACCACTTCAATTTCAGCACTTTTTTCCCCTATCATTGCTTCACCTAAGTCAAAACGCTCAGGGTGTGTTTTGCTACTATTTAAGTATTGTAAATATTCAACGGTATCCCAGGTTGCGAAGTCTTTTGCTTTTTCCATATCCTTATCAACAACAGCTTGCCAAAAAGCCTTAGTGACTGCTTCAGGCGAGTTTGCTGTGCTATTACAAGAAAATATAAAAAATATTAAAATAAAAATGGGAATAAAAATATATCGCTTTATAAGGTGTGTCATAGAATAGTTCCTTGCAAGTGTAGAGTATCCAAAGAAAAACCATCAATTTGAGTCTTGCTGATTGTGTTTTTTAAGGATTTTCCCTTATTTATATGGGTTGGATCAATACAGGTTTCAACTTTTAAATAGTTTGGTGCATAGCCTGTATATACCATTTTTCCATCGCTATTTTGTTTTGCCTGTTCCCATAGTACATCTACTTGTAAGCCTTTTTGTTGCTCCAAAGTCTCTTGCTTCATTCGGGCAGCTAACACATGCAATTCTTTACTGCGTTGCTTCTTAATTTCATTATCAACAGGATTCGCTAAACGAGCGGCTTTTGTTCCCTCGCGAGGAGAGTAAGAAAAAATATGCAAGTGCCCAAAGCCGACAGACTCAACATACGCCATTGTTTGCTGCCATTCCTCATCGGTCTCACCAGGAAAACCAACAATAATATCTGAAGTAACATTAAAATTAGGTATAGCTCGACGGGCTTGCTCCACCAAGGCTTTAAACTCTTCTGTTTTACAACGTCGCGACATACGTCTTAATACAGAATCTGCGCCACTTTGTAATGGCAGGTGCATATGAGGCATTAGCCGTGGATTTTCAAATAACGCAAAAAAATTATCAGGCAAATCCCAAGGCTCTACTGATGCAAAACGCACACGGGGAATATCTGTTTCCTCTAAGATCATCTTAACTAAATCGTAAAGCGTTGCATCAATATCGCTACCATAGCCTCCGACATGCACACCCGTTAAGACAATTTCCTGTATACCTTCTTCAACTAACGTATTTACCTCATCAATAATATCAGCAAGGCTACGACTACGCTCATCACCTCTTGCAACGGTTACAATACAAAAGGTGCAGCGGTAACGGCAACCATCCTGAATTTTTATAAAAGCACGTTGCCGCCCTCGTGCAAATAAAGAACTTTCACCTGGCTCCATTGCCACTAATGGCATTGTATTTGCCGAAAAGGCATCCATCACATGTTGGGGTAGTTTATCTTTTTCTTGATTGGGAATCACTAAATCAACCCCTATTCTCTCTGCAACATTTTTATTATCTAGCGTTGCATAACAACCACTTACTACCAGTTTTGAATGAGGATTTTCACGGTGTAAACGGTTCATTAACTTTCGTGATTTTTTTGTTGCATCCGTTGTTACTGCACAGGTATTTACTACGACTACATCCGCAATACTTGGCTCTGTAACAATATCATGCCCTGAAGCTCGAAAAGATCTCGACCATTGCTCTAATTCTGCTTCGTTTAAGCGACAGCCTAATGCTTTTAAATGAACCTTCATAACTTACAATTTCTCAGTGATTAACTAAAATATTGCTCCAGAGGGTAGCACTTTAGCTGTATTTGAACAAAGCGTGATGGGTTGAAAAATATGATAGATAAAAAAAGGCTCAATAAAATTGAGCCTTTTACTTAAAGTTGATTAATTAAAGATTGATTTCTAATCAAGTACTCTAGGAGTTACAAAAATCAGTAACTCGCGCTTATCATTCGTTTTATACGTGCGTTTAAACAAACTCCCTATATAAGGCAAGTCGCCTAATATTGGTACTTTTGAGCTATCATTTTTACGTTGCTCCTCATGTACGCCACCTAGAACAACAGTCTGACCACTTTCAACAATAACTTGCGTATTAACTTCTCGTGTATTTATACTAGGAACACCAGAGAAGACTGCGCCAACTGTATCTTGGTTAATTTTCAGATCCATTATCACGTGTTCATCAGGAGTAATCTGAGGTGTAACCTCTAAGCTTAATACTGCTTTTTTGAATGATACGCTGGTTGCACCACTTGATGAAGCTTCTAAATAAGGAATTTCAACACCCTGCTCTATCAATGCTTTCTTCTTATTGGCAGTAATAACTCTTGGTGTTGATACAACTTCACCTTTGCTTTCAGCTTGTAATGCCGATAGCTCCAAGTCTAACAAAAAGTCTTTAGCCAATATTGAGAAGCCAAACTTACCTGCGGCACCTGCGACAGGCATATTAACATTCAAACGATCATTTAATGCCGGGATACCAACGGGTGATAAATTACCAGATGGAGAGCCTTTTGCTGCATCATTCACTATTGAGTCTGTGGCTGAACTTCCACCTGATGTAGTCATTAAGCCTCGACGACTAAATGATGCTAATTGAGTCACACCAAAACGAGTCCCTAAGTTTTTACCAAATTCATCATTAGCAATAACAATTCGTGACTCAATGGAAACTTGTCGAATTGCAACATCTAAACTTTTAACCATTTCTCTAATGGCATCAATACGAGAAACCGTATCTTGCACCAATAAGGTATTAGTTCTAGCATCAACTGATATTGTGCCCCTCTTTGAGAGTAAGTTTCCTTCTTTAGCACCTTGTGATGATTTTACTAATGTTACCAAATCTTCTGCTTTAGCAAAGTTAACGGATATATATTCAGTAACAAGGGGTTCTAGCTCTTTAATTCTTTTTAAAGATTGTAGCTCTTGCTGTTCTTTTGCAGCAAGTTCTGTTGCAGGGGCTACCCAAATGACATTTCCATTACTACGCATTCCTAAAGCTTTTGATTCTAAAACAATATCTAACGCTTGATCCCAAGGAACATTTTT
>JALVDG010000093.1 GCA_027009095.1 Thiotrichaceae bacterium | reverse complement strand
GGCCGTTTGCAACAGTTGAGAGACAAGAGTTGGAATTAATTCTTTTTGATTTCTGTCCCTTTGCACAGCGAGCTGTTATTACGCTGAAAGAGGCAGGTGTTCATCACAAGCTAACTTATCTTGATCTTGATAAGTTACCTGATTGGTTTGCTCGTGTTTCGCCGTTTGGAAAAGTGCCTATTTTACGTGTTAATAATGAAACAACTATTTTTGAGTCATCTGTTATTAATGAACTTATTGATAATCTTTCGTCAAAGCAGATGTTGCCTTCTGATCCCGTCGAGCTAGGTTTGTGTCGTAGCTGGATAGAATTTAGCTCGACCTTATTAAGCCAACTAACAGGCATGATTTGCGCAAAAAATGCAGTTGATTTTATGGTTATTCATACTAGCTTTATAGAAAATTTGCAGCGTTTAGAAGAACAATTAACCTCACATGGACGATTCTTTACGGGTAAAGATGTTCTTTCTTTAATTGATTCAAGTTATGCACCTTTATTTATGCGCATGGCATATTTGAATCAATATTTTGATTTATACACAAAAAAAGAGGTTCCGATGATTCAACGCTGGGCAACAGACTTACTATCTTCAGACTCTGTTGTTCACTCTGTACCTAGTGATTTTTCATCTATCTATTATGATTTTATTCAAAGGCGAGGAGAAAATGGTTATTTATTAAATACAGTGCTATTACCGAAACTAAAAAAAGCTGCTTAAGGCTAATAATACAAAATACAAAATACAAAATACAAAATACAAAACCTGAATCAGTGACTTCACTGTGCCGTAGTGAAGTCACGGGTTTAGGTAAAATAGAGGGAAGTAAAAATGAGTTGTTTACTGCCACCTGCTTGTTCGTTTTGCAAACATTATCTAGGCGATCAACAGACAGAAGAGAGAGAATGTTTAGCATTTAAAGAAATACCTGATGAAATTATCACGGGTGCGTCTGATCATACCACCCCCTTTGCTGGGGATAATAATATCTTGTTTACACTTAACAAAGAATTACAGTCTGATTTTGAAGAGGTTCAACAAATAAGAAAGGAGTTATTATTATTTGATAGCTAAATCTACAGACGAGTAGTTTGAAAAAATCAACCTTCTATCCTCCCCCAGATAGAAGGGAGTTATAAACAGAGGTATAAGTTTAAGAAATAAGAAAACAACTTATACCTTTGGAAAGTGTTTGCTGAAGTCACTGATGCAGGTTTTAGCCTATTCTTGGGCTTTTCGCTATTCAGGGCTTTCTCAAAAACAAACAGGAAAAATAAACAATGTCTTTATCTCCAATACAAATCCAAACCCCTTACAGTGCTGTGATCGACAACGAGGCTAATCATAAAATTGAGATTTTGCATCATCTTATTAATGATGAATATGAGCGTATTCTTTGTGAAAAATGTATGAGCACTTTTTTTACGAATGTTTACCAATATAACGATGATATTGTACTTCTTGAAAAACGTGCATTAGGTCTCGAATATTTTTGTGATGCGATTGATAAATTATCACTTTCTCTTATTCCTGCTCACACTCGTATTGGTGTTCTTGATGAAAATGATAATATCATCGACCTTCCAATGGGTAAGGAGCTGTTTTCTAAAGCAGAAACAGAATATCGCTATATTTATCTTATGGAGAAATTAGAGCATCTCGATAAAAAAGAAGCAGAGATTTTTAATGAAGATATTATTAATCTGGATTCGCTGAATGAGTTTGAATGCCAAAAAGCACTCAAAGAAGTTGCTAGTCAATTTAGTCTTACGTTACAACAGGAAATTAAGCAGTTATTTCATTATTACAAGCAACATCAAGATTATATTCTTTGGGATTTACATGGTGATAATTTAATGAAGTGCGGTGATACAGGCGAAGTACTTATTCTTGACCCTTTTGCTATAAGAGTATAGTGAGCTGATATCATGCAATAGTTAGTTGGTTCGTAGGAGTTATAAAAAATACGGACTAACTTATTACTAATTAAGCAACCAAACCTAAACCCCCATCGCTTTACGAATTATCTTATTTTTTATCATTGGCATTTTATCTAATGCATTCAATCCAAAATTTCGAGCATTCACAACAGTACTAGCGCTATGTCCAAATAGTAAACGAAAGCCTTCCATTGCGCGCATGGTAGCTACATTATCCCCGCGTCTTGCGCGTTCGTATTTGCGTAATAACTTTAAACTTCCTAAATCGGTTGATGTTGAGTTGAGTAATTGCTTGGCGAGTTCGGCGGCGTCTTTTATGCCGAGGTTAACCCCTTGTCCTGCGAGTGGGTGGATGGTGTGGGCGGCATCGCCGATTAGGGCGATACGTTTTTTTACATATTGTTTGGCTTGTGTGCCGTAAAAAGGGAAGGCGGCGCGTTTGCTTACACTGGTGATATTGCCGAGTTTATGCTCGAAGGCTTCGCCGAGGCTTTGCATAAATTTATCGTCGCTCATGGCTAGGTAGGCGGGGCAGCGGTCGGCGGGGAGTGTCCAGACGATTGAGCTACTGCCGTCTGCTAGGGGTAAAAAGGCGAGGGGACCTGTGGGCAGAAAGCGTTGCCATGCGGTGGCTTGGTTTGGTTTTTCTGTGCCGATAACGGCGACTAGCCCGTGTTGTCCGTAGTCTTGACGCTCTACTTCTATCTTGGCTAGAGTGCGTAATTGTGATCTTGCACCGTCTGCACCGACGATTAACGGGGCGTTTATGGTACTCCCGTTGTCTAGCGTTGCAGTGACTAAATCATCATCTATTTTTAGCTCTTTTAATGTGTTGGGGCAAAGCCAGTCAATAGCGGGGTGATGTTTGGCTTGTTCGGCAAGGCTAGTTTGGATGACTTGATTTTCGATGATATGACCAAGGTTGGGTTCTCCTATTTCTGCGGCACTAAAGTGAATTTTGCCTTCGCCCGTTGCATCCCATACGTGCATAGCTTCGTAGGGCGAAATACGTTTTTCTTCAATGCTTTGCCATGCGCCTGCTTGTTGCAAGACCTGTTGTGAGATACGGCTAATGGCAGAGACACGTAAATCGTAGGGTTTATTGGCATCAAAATCAACGGGCTCAAAGGCTTCGATCAGAGCGATGCGTCGTTTTTTATTTTGTGTGTGGTTAGCAAAGCCATTAGCGAGTAAGCAGGCGAGGGTAGAGCCGACCATGCCGCCGCCAACAATCATTATATCGTAGGATGTTGGTTTCATTATTGTTGTCCTGTGGTGCTAAGGGGTAGACCGCGTGATAGGCGTTCGTGTCGGTATTGCGTTCCCATGCTTTGGCGTGTCAGCCAGTTACGAAGTGGTTTTATGCGGTCAACGGCTAATAAACCACCTGCGCGAGCATGACCGAGTAAAAAGAAGTCATTAGAGAAGAGTTTTACCAAAGAGTTGGTATAGCGAACGGTGGTTTTAATATCTGCTTCCCGCTTTGCTTCGTAATCGAGTAGGAGTTGTCGGGTGTTGGTAGTAGTGTATTTAGCAAGTAAATCGGCTAATACGGCGACATCACGTAGCGCGAGGTTTAAGCCTTGTCCTGCAACGGGGTGTAAGGTGTGAGATGCGTTGCCAATCAGCGCGACACGTTCTGCGGTATTTTTATCGGCGGTGACAAGGGCAAAAGGGAATGAGCTACGTTTGCCAACTTTGGTAAATCGTCCAAGGCGATAGCCAAATGCTTTGCCGAGTTGCTCTAAAAAGCTCTTGTCATCTAAGGCTAGAATATTATCGGCTTTTTCTGTGGGCTGAGTCCATATTAATGAGCAGCGATTATTTGACATAGGTAATAAGGCAATGGGGCCGTCAGCGGTAAATCGCTCGAATGCTTGATTTTGATGTGATTTTTCGGTGGAAACATTGGCGATAATGCCAACTTGCTGATAATCAGCGCGTTGTACGCCAATCCCTGAAAGGGTACGGATAGTGGAGTTTGTGCCATCGGCAGCAACTAATAATTGGCAGTGTAGCGTTTGTTTGTCTCCTTCTTTATCAAGGCTGACTTCTAAATAATCGGCATGATGTTTGAGTAATTCAACACGCGCAGGGATAATATGCTCGATATGATCATCACGCTTTAGTTCTTTATAAAGCTGCTTGCCAAGCAGACGACTTTCGACCAGATAGCCTAAGGCATCGACCTTTTCTTTTTTTGCCGATAGTCGAGTTGCGCCAAAATGCCCCCGATCAGATACATGAATTTTTTGAATAGCCGTAGCATCCGCTTTGATTTCATCCCATAAGCCCATGCCTTGATAAATAAGGCTAGAGCCGTAAGAGAGTGCAATCGCTCGATCATCATAAGCAGGGTGTTGAGTGTCTTTGGGTTGAAACGCATCGACTAAAGCAATGTTAAGTCGCAGTGGTTTTAGGGCGACCGCAAGACTAGCGCCGACCATACCACCGCCTACGATAAGTACGTCGTAATGGTCTGGCATTTTATGGTTCTCTTTGTCTTTCATTGGCTACTGAAATGTTTTCCCTTTGAGTAAAGTTTGGGATATATACTGTGTTAATGCCTCGAAATTATCAGGATAAAGGTTGCTTCCCTGACTGTTTATATGCAGTGTTGAGGATGTATACTTAATGCCCCAATGAGTGCCATCGCTCACATGAGAATTGATGTATTTTTTTCTCCATTGATTAGCGCCTAATTCTAGTAACTTATTTTCAAGCAGTCTTATATCATCTATGCTAATTGTTTGTTTTTGCTCTTTTAGCTTTTTATTTCCTCGTCTTGTGAGGTAAGTGAGTTGCTGATTTTTAATTGTTACAATATAGGAGGTTCCAAATAGTCCGCCTATATAGAAATTGGCATTAACACTGTTAAGATCAAGCTTTTTTGTATTGTTACAGCTTAAAAGAAAAAGGCAGATGATAAGAATAGAGGATGATTTTAAAAATTGTGATTTCATTTTGAGCTAGTCCATTGCATTTCAAAAATTGATTTTACTTACCGATGTTACGCAGTCACTCTTAGTTTGTCGCCTGTGTTTAGGTACGAAACATGGGGTTGATATGATATCTAAGCTTCCTACAGAATATACAACGGCTAATTTGCTTATAAAATCTGTAGGTTAGCATAGCTTAGTACGAGCCATTTAGTTCCATCCTTATCAAAATTCACTTGTACCCGAGCATGATCGCCAGAGCCTTCCACATCTGTCACAATACCTTCGCCAAATTTTGCATGGCTGACACGTTGCCCCATATTAATGCCTGTTTCATTGATCTTAGTCGTTGTTTTAGGTTTCGGGGTGTGAAAATTGTTTTGCCATGCTGAGACTTTAGGTTTTGGACGAATTTCGTGGATGACGGCGTTGGGGATTTCTTCCAGAAAACGTGATGGTTCGCCATAGTTAGTGCTGCCATAAAGTCGGCGTTGTTCTGCGTAGCAGATGACTAATTGTTGTTCTGCGCGGGTAATGCCGACGTAGCAAAGGCGACGTTCTTCTTCTAATTTTCCTGCTTCGTATATCGAACGTTCGCTGGGGAACAGTCCTTCTTCCATGCCAACTAAAAATACCAGTGGAAATTCCAGACCTTTAGCGGAGTGTAGTGTCATTAGTTGTACGCAGTTATCGCCTGCTTTAGCTTGTCCTTCACCTGCTTCTAGCGAGGCATGTGAAAGAAAGGCGGTAAGGAAGTCCATATCAGCATGTTCGTCGTCGGGCTTGTAGTTGAAACCTTGTGCCGCAGAGATTAATTCATTGAGGTTTTCAACACGCGCTTTTCCTACATCGCCTTTTTCTTTTTTGAGATAGTTTTCTTTGAGCATTGAGTGAGCAATCACATGATCAACTTGTTCGTCGAGGGGAAGTCCTTCTATATCATCCGACATTTTATTGATGAGTTGCACAAAACCATTGACGGCATTGCCTGCACGCGGAGTAAAGGCATTGGCATGGAGTAGTGATTTTGTGGCAAGCCACATCGAGCTATTATTGTTGCGTGCGTGTTCACGAATGTTTTCGACGGTTTTATTGCCGATGCCTCTGGTGGGCTGGTTGATTACGCGCTCAAAGGATGGATCATCATGGCGATTGGCGGTTAGACGCAGGTAGGCTAGGGCATCTTTGATTTCTGCGCGTTCAAAAAAGCGTAGTCCGCCATACACTCTATAAGGTATAGCATGTTCGTTTAAGACGCTTTCAAAGACGCGAGATTGAGCATTGGAGCGATATAGTATGGCGGTGTCTTTGTATTCGCCGCCTTTATTGACCCATTCTTCGATGCGAGATGCGCAATAGCGGGCTTCATCGAGCTCATCAAATGCAGCGTAGAGATGTACAAGATTGCCATCGCCTTGGTCAGTCCATAGATTTTTACCCAAACGACCGTCGTTATTGATAATGACTGCATTGGCAGCTTTGAGTATATTGCCTGAAGAGCGATAGTTTTGTTCGAGCTTGATGGTGCTAGTGTCAGAAAAATCACGCGAAAAATTTTGGATGTTTTCAATCCGTGCGCCACGCCAGCTGTAGATGGATTGATCATCATCGCCAACGGCAAAAGGAGGATTATAGTCGCCAGAGAGTAGTCTAATCCATGCATATTGCAGTGCATTGGTATCTTGAAACTCATCAATAAGAATGTGCTTAAAGCGTTGTTGGTAATGCTGTAATAGCTCAGGATTATCGCGTAGTAATTCTAGTGAGCGTAGCAGCATCTCTGCAAAATCAATCACGCCTGCGCGTTGGCAAGCGGCTTCGTAAGTGCTGTATATTTCGATGAGTTGGCGGGTGGTTTTGTCGCCCTTGTCTTCGATGTTTTGTGGGCGAATGCCTTCGTCTTTGCAGCTGTTGATATACCATTGTGCTTGTTTGGCTGGCCAGGTTTTTTCGTCTAGTTCTAACCCTCGCATCACTCGTTTTACCATGCGGAGTTGATCGTCACTATCAATAATCTGAAACGATTGCACTAGCTTGGCTTCTTGCCAATGGCGACGCAATAAGCGGTGTGCTAAACCATGAAACGTGCCAACCCACATGCCACCTACAGGAGAACCTAATAATTGCTCGATACGAGCGCGCATTTCGGCAGCCGCTTTATTGGTGAAAGTCACCGAAAGAATAGCGAAGGGTGATATTTTCTCAACTTGTATAAGCCATGCGATACGGTGAACCAGCACGCGTGTTTTTCCGCTTCCTGCACCAGCAAGGACTAAGACGGGTTTTGATTCGGCAGATACCGCCGCGCGTTGAGGTTTGTTTAGCTCATCTAATATATGTGATACATCCATGCTGATGATTGTAGCGATGAAGGGGAGCGAAAGAAAGCTTAATGATTTTTGTTGCATCTTAATAAAAGTGCTATCCTCCATGATTAAAAGGTTAATCAAGTAGTTTTACTAAATGTATTGGGTAGAAAAGGATATTTCTGATGAAAAAATTTCTTTATAAGATTTTATTGATGTGGGTATTTAAAGCGATCGTTAGTTTTATTAAACGTAAATTCACAAGGCGTTAAAAAAGCTTTAAGCTCTGGTTGTGTATACCACATAAAAGTGGTGATTATAAAAGCAGTTTATATTTGCTGATAATATAAAAATTATAAAATTAGGTTACATAAAATTATGCATCGTTTAATTTTGCTTGTGCGCAATTTGCGTCATGTATGGCTATTTAAAAATAGTGTTAGGTTTTTACTGGTCTTTTTGTTAGTAGCAGGTGCGTGGGTTGCTACGCGCCAATTGGATATTCCTCCTGAGTATTCAGTGAATGATAAAATCATTCATCTTGTTGTTTTTTTTGGTTTTTCTGTTCTTGTTGATTTGTCTACCTCACGAAAACCATTCTGGTTTTGGAAGGGTCTACCCCTGTTGGTATATGGTGCGTGTATAGAAGTTATGCAATATTACACACCAGAGAGAAGTTTCTCTTTATGGGATTGGTTGGCTGATTTGTCAGGTATTCTTTTGTATTTTATGTTAAAAAGAATATTGGTTTGGTTTGATCAAAAATATTCGTTGAGTTGTTAATTATTAGTTGTGTTTATATTTAATATTAAAATATTAATGAATACTTAATTATTTGATTGAGTGTGATAAACGGTAATGCTAGAATCTCGCGCTGATCAGCTTAAATGGGAGGTTCTTGGATATGAGTGGTTCTAAAGTAAGTCAGCCGGGACTTCTTCATATTGGGGCGGGTAATATTTTTTCTTCAACAATTATTTCTGGGCTGGTACTAGGATATCTTGTTGATCAATGGCTGGAGACCTCACCTGTTTTTATGTTGCTTTTTGGCGTATTAGGTTTTGTCGGTGGCATGAAAAGGATTCATGTACTGTTACAGTATCAAAGTACTGGTAAGGACGAAAATGACAGCGGAAGTTGATGAGGTTGTTTCTAAAGCTAAAAAAAGTCGAAAATATCAAATAATAGCTATTTCTATTATGGCAATAGGCTTTGCTTTGTATGGCTATTATTATGGAAAAACCCCAATGCATGGTGTTGCCGCTTTGTATGGTGGTTTTGTTAGTCTGTTTATTAGTTGGGCATTGGGTATAAGCGTAATAAAGGCAACAAAGCTTGCTCAAGATGACCCTAAAACAGCAATGGGAATGTTATATGGCAGTGCAGTACTTCGGTTTATCTTGGTGTTGCTACTGTTTGGGCTTGGAATAGGGGCGTTAGGCTTTAATCCAATACCGTTAGTTTTAACGGCAGTCGTGTCTTGGATCACGGGTGTTGTCGCTGTTCGTTAAGTTGTTAGAGGCTTAATTGCTAACAGTCATACAGAATTTAAATTTATTAGTGAGGATATTAACGTGTCGGCAACAGAGCATTCTGGTGGTGGCGGCGGAACAGTCGCGTATATACAGCATCATCTAACTAATTTACATACAGGCGAAGGCTTCTGGACGTTTAATTGGGATAGCATCATTATCAGTCTCCTTTTGGGGGCTGTTATTATGTGGATGGCATCAAAGGTAAAGGCTAATCTCGAATCAGGTACGCCAGGTGCTTTTCAAAACTTTGTGGAAATGATTTTAGAGTTTGTGCAAACACAGGTGAAAGACTCTTTCCCTGGTCATAATCCTTTGATCGCACCTTTAGCACTAACCGTTTTCTTATGGGTTTGGTTAATGAACTTTATGGATTTAATTCCTGTTGATTTATTGCCAACATTAGCTGCGGGTGTTGGTATTCCCTACTTGAAAGTTGTTCCTACAACTGACTTGAATGTCCCTTTGGCAATGGCCTTGGTGGTGTTCGTACTATCAGTTTATTACAACTTAAAAGTAAAAGGACCTGTGGGCTATCTTAAGATGTTTTTATTCCACCCTTTCGGAAAGATGGCTGTTCCTGCAAATATTATTATGACAATGATCGAGGAGCTTGCAAAACCATTAAGTCTTGGTTTGCGTTTGTTCGGAAATATGTTTGCGGGTGAATTAGTGTTCTTGCTCATCGCATTGTTGACGCTAGGGGCAACTTTGAGTGCAGGGCTGCTTATCTGGTTCCCATTGCAAACGGTTCTTGATTTAGCTTGGTTGATTTTCCATATATTGGTTATTACCTTGCAAGCGTTTATCTTTATGGTACTTACTATCGTATACCTTGGTATGGCGCACGAAACAGATCACTAGTTCATTAATTCATCCAAGGCATCTGCCTTAAGAAAGTTTTGGATTGTTTGATGTACTTAAGTTGCATTTAATGTAACGGAATACAAGTTTCATTTTTTATATTTTAATTTTTAATCTTTAGGAGATATGCAATGACTGCTGAAATGATTGCTCAAATCTATGCTTATACAGCTGTTGGTGTTGGTGTGATTCTGGCTGCTGCGGGACTCGGTTCTGCAATAGGCTGGGGTCTTATTTGTGCTAAGACGCTGGAAGGAATCGCGCGTCAACCAGAAATGCGTCCACAGTTAATGACAAATATGTTTATTTTTGCTGGTTTAATGGAGTCTTTCCCATTCATCATCTTAGCATTCGCAATGTGGTTCCTATTTGCGAACCCATTCGTAGGTGCTATGCAATCCGCGATTGCTGGACTATAAAAAGCTCTTTAGTAGTTTTTAAATCGCCAAATTTATGAGTTTTTACAAATTGGCATAATATAGTTTAGTAATGAGGTAGATAGCGTGAGTATTACAATCACATTAATAGCACAGGTGCTTGCTTTTACGATCCTGATATGGCTCGTAAATAAGCACTTGTGGGGGCCTCTTTCTGCTGTGCTTGAAGCACGTCAAAAGAAGATTGCAGACGGTTTAGCTGCATCTGAAAAGGGTCTTCAAGAGCAAGAGATGGCTGAAAAGCGTGCTGAGGAAGTGATAACAGAAGCTAAGCAAAAAGCGGCTGAAATTATTGCTCAAGCAGAGGCACGCAGCTCTCAGGTAATTGAAGAGTCGAAAGGTAAAGCAACTGAAGAGGCTGACCGTATTATAGCGGGCGCACAAGCTGAGATAGATCAAGAAGTTAATCGTGCTAAAGATGGTTTGCGTAAGCAGGTTTCAGAATTAGCGGTTGCTGGTGCAAGTAAAATTGTTGGCAAAGAGATTGATCTTAGTGCACATAAAAAAGCACTGAAAGATCTTATCGCGCAAATATAAAGGGGGCAATATGTCTGAATTGACAACTGCTGCCCGTCCTTATGCTCGTGCAGTGTTTGAAATGGCAAAAGAAGCAGGTGAGTTAGATAGTTGGTCTGAATCACTTGGTTTTATGGGAGCTATAGCAGCAAATGAAGAGGTTGCCAAGTTATTAGATACTCCTAAGATGGCCAAGCAAGCAGGTGCAGATGCATTCATTCAACTCGCTGATGGCAAGTTGGATGAAAAAGCGAAAAACTTAGTTAAAACATTGGCAGAGAATAATCGTATCGCTCTTCTTCCTGAAATCAGTGCTTTATTTGAAGTATTGAAAGATGAGGCAGAAGGGAGTGTGGAGGCGATTGTTACAACGGCTAAAAAATTAACTAAAGCAGAAGAGAAGTCCATTGCGGCTGCTCTTAAAAAGCGCTTGGGACGTGAAGTTAAGCTTAAGGTCAGTATTGATAAAGCACTGCTCGGTGGTGCGATTATTCAAGCTGGAGACTTAGTAATAGATGGTTCGATTCAAGGTCGTCTTAATAAGATGACAATGGCAATGGCTGGTTAGCCTGCTGTTAGACCTTGAACGAGGAAAGAGGATAGGTAAATGCAACTTAACCCGACTGAAATCAGTGATCTTATTAAAAAGCGCATTGATAGCTTTGAGATGGATGCTGAAGCACGCACAGAGGGGACCATTGTTTCGATAATGGACGGTATTGTGCGTATTCACGGCTTATCGGATGTTATGTCAGGCGAGATGATTGAATTCTCAAACGGCACATTCGGATTGGCTTTGAACTTAGAACGTGATTCTGTTGGTGCGGTAGTCTTGGGCGACTACAAGAACATCACAGAGGGCGATACTGCTAAATGTACTGGTCGTATTTTAGACGTACCAGTAGGGCCAGAACTATTAGGGCGTGTAGTCGATTCATTAGGCGCGCCAATTGATGGCAAAGGTCCTGTTGAAACATCACAAATGGGTCCTATTGAACGCCAGGCACCTGGTGTAATTGATCGCCAATCGGTTGATGAGCCAATGGAAACTGGTATTAAGGCACTTGACTCAATGGTTCCTGTTGGACGTGGTCAGCGTGAATTAATTATCGGTGACCGCCAAACGGGTAAAACGGCGGTAGCGATAGATGCAATCATAAACCAGAAAGGCAAGGACGTAAAATGTATTTACGTTGCGGTTGGTCAGAAGGCCTCTTCTGTTGCAGCGGTAGTGCGTAAGTTAGAAGAATTTGGCGCAATGGAGTACACCATTGTTGTCGCGGCGAATGCGTCTGATCCTGCATCCATGCAGTATCTTGCACCATACGCTGGTTGTGCGATGGGTGAGTACTTCCGTGATCGCGGTGAAAACGCACTCATTATATATGATGACTTAACCAAGCAGGCTTGGGCATATCGTCAAGTATCTTTACTACTTCGTCGTCCTCCAGGGCGTGAAGCATACCCAGGTGATGTTTTCTTCTTGCATTCTCGTTTGTTAGAGCGTTCTTCGCGTGTAAACGCAGATTACGTTGAGCGTATGACCAATGGTGAAGTGAAAGGTAAAACTGGTTCATTAACCGCATACCCCATTATCGAGACCCAAGAGGGTGATGTATCGGCATTCGTTGCAACGAATGTTATCTCAATTACTGATGGACAGATCTTCCTAGACACTGATTTATTCAATTCAGGTAATCGTCCTGCGATTGATGCGGGTTTATCGGTATCTCGTGTAGGTGGTTCAGCGCAGACAACGATCATCAAAAAATTAGGTGGTGGTGTTCGTCTTGACTTGGCTCAGTATCGTGAATTAGCAGCATTCTCACAGTTTGCATCTGATTTGGATGAAGGTACTCGTAAGCAGCTAGAGCGCGGTGAGCGCGTAACGGCACTTATGAATCAGCCTCAGTATTCTCCACTTTCTACGGCTGAACTAGGCTTTACGCTGTTTGCAGCAAACGAAGGCTTTTTGGATGATATTGATGTCAGCAAAATTAGTGCTTTTGAAGCAGCAATGCTAGCTCATCTACGCTCTGATCACGAAGATTTCTTAAATGAAATTAACGAATCTGGCGACTATAACGATGAAATCGCAGATAAAATGCGTGGCATTTTAGAGAGTTTCAAATCAACAAGTACTTGGTAACGGGAGGTAAGTCCCATGGCAGGTCTTAAAGAAATACGTTCACAAATTGGTAGTATTCAAAATACAAAGAAGATTACCAAGGCAATGGAAATGGTTGCTGCATCAAAAATGCGTCGCGCTAAGGACAGAATGGAAGCATCCCGTCCTTATGCCGATAAAATGCGTCAAGTCGTTAGTCATATGGCGAATGGTCAACTTGAGTATAAGCACCCTTATACTCAAGAGCGTAATAGTGTGAAGCGAGTAGGTTATATCATCGTTTCAACTGATCGTGGTTTGTGTGGTGGCTTAAACAGCAATCTTTTCAAAGCAGCTTTGCAACATATTGCAGAGTGGAAAGAACAAAATGTTGAAGTTGATATCGCTGTTTTTGGCTCTAAAGCTTTAAGTGCATTTCGTCGTTACGGTGTCGTAGCTGAATCCATCCAAATGGGTGATCAGCCTACAATTGCGGAGATGGTTGGTACGATCAAAGTCATGCTAGATGCTTATGATGAAGGTAAGATTGATCGTTTATTCCTAGTGGAAAATGAGTTTGTAAATAGTATGACTCAAAAGCCCAGAGTAAGTCAGTTAATTCCTATTGTTCCCTCGGAGCTAGAAGAATTAAATTACCAATGGGATTATATCTATGAGCCAGAATCTAAAGTTGTTATCGATACATTAATGACTCGTTATATTGAATCGCTTGTTTATCAAGCTATTGTCGAGAACGTAGCTTGTGAAATGTCGGCAAGAATGGTGGCGATGAAAAGCGCGACTGATAATGCAGGTGGCATGATTGATAAGTTGAAACTGAAATATAACAAAGCGCGTCAAGCATCTATTACGCAAGAAATATCTGAAATTGTTTCAGGCGCTGCGGCGGTCGAGTAAATTATTTATTAAGGGGTACTAGAAAAATGAGTACTGGAAGTGTTGTACAAGTTATTGGGCCTGTAGTTGACGTGGAATTTCCGCGTGACGCAGTGCCGTCAGTATATGATGCCTTGACGGTTACAGATCAAAATGATCTAACGCTAGAAGTGCAAGGTCAGTTAGGTGATGGTGTTGTTCGTGCTGTTGCAATGGGCGAGGCCGAAGGTCTAAAACGTGGAATGGAGGCTGTTAATACAGGTGCTCCAATTCAAGTTCCTGTTGGTGAAGGTACATTGGGACGTATTATGAATGTCCTTGGTGAACCAATTGATATGAAGGGTGAAGTGAAAACAGATACCCATATGCCTATCCATCGTGAACCACCAAGCTACGAAGAACTATCAGCATCGGTTGATATTTTGGAAACAGGAATTAAAGTAATCGACTTAGTTATGCCGATTGCAAAAGGTGGTAAAATTGGTTTATTTGGTGGTGCGGGTGTTGGTAAAACCGTTACCTTGATGGAGCTAATTAATAACATCGCGAAAGAGCATAGTGGTTTGTCTGTGTTTGCGGGTGTTGGTGAGCGTACTCGTGAAGGAAACGACTTCTACTACGAGATGGAAGAAGGTGGGGTACTTGATAAAGTAGCACTAGTTTATGGTCAAATGAACGAACCTCCAGGAAACAGATTGCGTGTTGCCCTAACAGGTTTAACCATTGCAGAAAACTTCCGTGATGAAGGTCGTGATGTATTGATGTTTATCGATAACATCTATCGTTATACCTTGGCAGGTACAGAAGTATCGGCACTACTTGGTCGTATGCCATCTGCAGTAGGATACCAGCCGACACTAGCAGAAGAAATGGGTGCACTCCAAGAGCGTATCACGTCAACGAAGACCGGCT
>JALVDG010000092.1 GCA_027009095.1 Thiotrichaceae bacterium | reverse complement strand
AATGCAAAGCGGCACGGCACTAAAGGCATTCTATTTCTGGATGAAATAACCTCTGCCGTCCCGAGCGTATCTGCCGCTGCCTATCAACTTATCCTTGATCGCAAATTAGGCGAGTATGAAGTGCCTAATGGCTGGGCAATCTTTGCTGCGGGTAACCGCCAAGGTGATCGAGGCGTGACGTATGCCATGCCCTCACCACTTGCCAATCGCTTCTCGCACTATGATGTTGATATTCACCTCGATGATTGGGTTGCATGGGCATATCAACATGATATTCACGAAAGTATCATCGCCTTCTTACGCTTTCGCCCTGAACTATTATTTGATTTTGACCCTGCACACAATCCCGTTGCTTTTCCATCGCCACGATCTTGGGAGTTTGCTAATCGAGCATTAAAAAAATTCTCAGATAAACCCATGCTACTGCTCGGCACACTACAAGCCTGTGTTGGTCCATCAGCAGGCATTGAGCTAAAAGCCTTTATTGATAGCTTAGATCAAATGCCTGATTTAGATGCCATTGTGCGTGGTGAAGATGTCAAAGCACCAAAAGAAATTGATCTGCAATATGCCGTAGCATCTGCCTTAGTCGGTCGCGCCATTCGTGCAAAAAATGATGATAATGCTGAAGAAATTTTTGGACATATTCTTGACTACGCCAAAGTATTTCGCCAAAAAGAAATGGGGGTCATGCTAGTATCTGATTTATTACGCGCAGTGGGTGATGATCTATTTAATGTCCCTGCCTTCTCGCAATGGGCAGAATCTATTGGTGATATTCTTTTGTATGACTAAATTTACAGGCTGGTTTGCCATTATACTCTGCATATTATCATTAGCACCCAGCCTTGTTCCTGGTGCTATATCAATAATGGGACTAGCACTTTCCCTTGTCGCGTTATACATATCGCTCTATTCCATTATTGACTCAGGCAAAAAATACTTTCACATCACCTTATTTATTGTCATAACAGGCGTACTTTTTGTTAACGATGCCATGAGACTATGGGAGCCTCTCGCCCCTCTCAATGTACGCATGATTTTTTATGCTGTTTTTATACTGGTACTCCTTATTTTCATCATCATTGCCCATCATTTTGCAAAACCACACTCTGATACTCACGACTAAAATATGAACAAAGAAGCCATCGAGAAAAAAATAGCCTCTGCACGCACCAAGCTAATATTAGACAAACCTTTTCTCGGTGCGCTCGTCTTGCGTCTCCCTTTACAAGAAGCTGATCCCTCATGGTGTGCTACCACCGGAACAGATGCTCGAAAATTCTATTACAACCCAGAATATATAGAGGAATTACGCCCCGCAGAAATGCAATTCGTATTAGCCCACGAGGCATTGCACTGTGCGCTCTCCCACTTCGCACGCAGAGAGCATCGCGTAAAACATCGCTGGGATTTAGCCTGCGACTATGCCATTAACCCAATTTTAATTGCCGATGGTTTAACTCCACCACCGAATGTCATGATATTAAAACAATACGAAGGCATGTCGGCAGAAGAAATTTACCCACTCATTTCCGATAATGACCATAGCGACACAATGGATCAGCACCTTTATGATAAAGAAGACGATCCTAAAGAGGGTGGACAAAATAGCGAAGAAAATCCACTGGATGAGTCATCAAAAAATAATCCTCCCCCCAAAAGTAGCCAATCGAACAACAGTAAAAAAGACAGTGATGATAAAGACTCACAGGGCGCAGGAAAACAGCAATTTGATGAGTCCGCAGGTGGTAGCACAGCCCCTCCTCCTCCCTTAGAACAAGCCGAAGCGGAAGAACTCAGTATTCAGTGGCAACAACGTATGGCAGGCGCAGCACAACAAGCTGAGCAGGCAGGAAAATTAAGCGGTATTATGAAACGTTTAGTTGAAATACTACTGCAACCCCGCCTACCTTGGCGATCATTGTTAGCACGCTATATGAGCTCAGTAGCACGCGATGATTATAGTTATTTACGCCCATCTAACCGTCGTGGCGACCCTGCTATCTACCCCACCTTAAAAAGCAATGAAATTAATGTACTCGTTGGACTCGATGTAAGCGGCTCAGTCAGTGATAAAGAACTCAATGACTGCCTCTCAGAAATCAATGCCATAAAAGGTCAAATGCGCGCTAGAGTCACACTCATTGCTTGCGACTCAGAGATAATAGAAGGCTTTCCTTGTATTTTTGAGCCTTGGGAAGAAGCCACACTACCAAACGAAATAGCAGGTGGAGGCACAACCGACTTTCGCCCTGTATTTAACTGGGCAGAACAACAAGACCAACAACCTGATATTTTAGTTTACTTTACCGATACTCATGGAGACTTTCCACCCTATGAACCTAACTATCAAGTCATTTGGTTGGTAAAAGGCAAAGGACAAGTACCTTGGGGACAACGGGTGCAGTTGAATTAATAAATTAGACTTTATTCCATCACACAGATTTTTATCGGCAATTTTTTATCTTTAAAATCCTACCGAATAACATCTCTTTCATCGTAATTATTTCTTGTTAAAGGTAAAAATTAAAAACTTTTATCTAAACTCAAGGACGATTACCGTGATAAGCAGTACGGAAAAAACAATTCCAGCACAAAACAACTTACAAAATAATAATGCTCAGCAGCTTTCTAATATAAAAACAACCTTAGAACAGTTGCAATCAATGCCTACTTTTAAAGCTAGCATGGCTTCTTCGCCATTGATAAAAAACTTACTTCAGCTAATAAACAACATCATTTCAGAGCTCAATCAAGCTCCTAAAAAAGAGTCAAAACCAACATCAAACCCTAAGCAAAATAAGGAAAATAAGGAAAGTAAACAAGAACAACAAAATAAATCTGAAAGTAACAATATGCCAAAGCAATCTGGCAATAATATAAAAGGCACAGAGGGTAATGATAAGTTAAACGGTAGTTATCACAATGACCATATATTTGGCTTAGGTGGTAATGATAACTTAAAAGGTCGCCAAGGAAATGATTTTCTTGATGGTGGAGCTGGTAGGGACAAGCTCTATGGTGGACGTGGTAATGATACTTTAAGCGGCGGTTCAGGAGATGATTATTTATCTGGAGGGCGCGGTAATAACCGTTTGTTTGGTGGATCAGGTAATGACATATTAGCAAGTCGTCTTGGTACAAATGACTTTTTAGATGGTGGTACTGGTAATGATACAGCCCGAATAAGAGCTAATCTTGATGATTACTCACTACAAGTTACCACAGTCTTTCCTCAAGGTATAAACCTTGGTGATGATGTTCTTAAGGGCGCTCCTGCTCGTGTTATTCAAGATGGCGTTCCTGCTGATAATGGAATGATCCTTACGCATAAAACAACAGGGCGAACTATCACAATTACAAATATCGAGAAAGTTAGATTCAATGATACTCGTATGTCTTTTGATGAGTTAAAAAAACTAGCATCAAAAAATGAGGACAAACCTTTAGATACCTCATCTATTCCAAACAAAAGACTATTAGCATTATTTGATGTGCCTCCTTTTGCCGCAAGCAGTGTTAGCATCTTCGATAAAGATGGTAATGGAAAAGTGAGCGTAGGTGATCTTGCTGTTTTATCTGGAGGCATTACAGGTGGTGAAATCTCGCGAAAAACATTAACCGCCGACGATGTTGCTAAACTCAACGGTTCTAGCCAAGTAAAAGCACAAAAAGAGCTGGATGCTAATCAGCAAAAATGGGCTGAGAGTGGCATTAAGAACTATCATTATGAGTTCAAGCGCTCTTGTTTCTGCCTTCCCGATTATACTCGCCCAATAAAAACAACAGTAGAAAACGGGCAAGTTAAATCATCAAACTACCTTGATGGTAAGCAAGAAATCGTGCCAGACCAGTTTAAAGAAAATAAACAATCGGTTAATGGCTTGTTTGATATTATCCAAAATGCCATTAAAAATGATCGTCAAGTTGAAGTTACTTACGATAGCAAAACAGGTATGCCCACTAAAATTGTTATTGATAGAGATCAGATGCCAGTTGATGGTGGGCAAACTATTACTGCTGGTAATCTACAAAACTTAGATCAGCCAAGTAAAGACATCCCCTTAACAAAAGATCAGCAACAACAAACGCTTAATTTATTCGGTTATATTGAAAGTGGTAATGAAAAGGCGAGAATTTTAGATACTAATGGTGATGGTAAAGTGAGCGTCGGTGATATTGCTATGTTAGGAGGGCAAAAATATACGCTGGATGAAGCGGCTGTCAGACAAATTACAGATACACCAACAAGCAAGCCATTGGCATTAAATAATGCTGAAACAGAAAGAGCACTGGATATTTTTTCTGCTCCCGTAGAA